>VGEM01000166.1 GCA_016869315.1 Alphaproteobacteria bacterium
TGGCGGTAAGGATGCCGGCGGCATCCAATCCTTGACGGCGGAAGAAATATTCGGGCGACACACCGACGTCGTAGCAATAATCACGCGGCGCCAAACTCGAGATTTGCACGCCCAACCCATGGCTTGCGATCATTTCACTCAGCGATCCATAAAGGCCGTTCATCGGGAAGTGATCCTCGACGACGATCACGCGGCGGAACTGTCGTAGCACGTCGGCGCACTTTTCTCGGTCAAGCGGATTGAGCTTATGAAACACTGCGACCGCGAGATCCGGTCTCTGCTGGCGCACCTTGAGGCACTCATGTGCCAATGGACCGTATGAAGCCAAGAGGGTGTCCGACTTGGAGCCATCTAGAACGACGACGTCATCAGTCGCCTCTGGTGTCACGTAATCTCCCTTGGGAATCCGCACGTAAGCAGGGCGTCCCGCTGCAAGTAAGCGATCCACTATGGTTGCGGCAAAATGCTTCGTGGTCGGACAATAGATGTCAAAGTTCGGGAAGGTTTTGAGGGCGCCCCAGTCATCGACAATATGGTGGGTCGGACCCAAGGGTGCATTGTCATACCCTGTTGACGTACCAAGTAGAAAAACCGGGTAACGGTGCAAACCAATGTCGTTTCGAATTTGCTCGAAGCAACGATGGATCGCGAAATTCGATATCGTATAGGCGAATACCCGGTAGCCTGTGTTGGCTAAACCAGCGGCAATGCCCACCATGTTCTGTTCGGCAATGCCAACATTCAAGAAGCGGTCGGGAAACTCTGCGGCAAGCGGCTCAATCAGATTGATCCCCATATCGGCGGTCATGAAAAACACGTTGGCGTCGGTCTTCATTCGCCGGTGAATTGCATCGATAATCTGACCTCTCATGGCTTTGTCCGTCGCACGCTATATTAGGCCATCAATTGCCTGCCGATAGAGATCATCGTTCAACGAACGATAGTGCCAAATTGGCTGGCCTTCGGCGAAGGCTACGCCTTTGCCTTTGATCGTATCGCAAACGATGACACCTGGTTTGCCACTGGCGAGGGAGCGCTGAATCGCCGCTGACACGGCCTCGGTCGAGTGTCCATCGACGGTGCACGAAAAAACGTCAAATCCGGCGAAACGGCGCTCAATCGGTCTGAGATCGATCACCTTGTCGGTATCTGTGATGCTGCTTATTCGATTGTTATCGAGCAGCATGACGAGGTTCGAGAGGTTGAGATGCCGCGCAAGCATAACAGCTTCCCAGATCGATCCTTCTTGAATCTCGCCGTCGCCACAAACGGCAAATACCGGAACCGACGAGAAACCGCGCGACCTCAATCCAATTGCGGCTCCAACCGCAACCGATAAACCGTGGCCCAGCGCGCCAGTCGAATGTTCGACCCCGGGCACGCCATGGCTAACGTGTCCAGCCAACTTGGATCCGTTGGAGTGATACGAGTCGAGTAGCGCAAACGGAATGATCCCATAATGTGCCATGGTTGCGTATGTTGCCGCGGCGCCATGGCCTTTGGAAATAATCACGCGCGAGCGGTCGGGTGCGTGATCGCGAATCTTTATGCAGTCTACCGCTCCGAAAATCGCGATGAGAATTTCGATCTCCGACATATTAGTGCCGAGATGGCTGGCTTTCGAGCGATACAGCATGTCGAGCACGGTCCGCCGCACCGCGTTGGGTTCGACCCGGTTCGATCGCGTGGCGGCGGAGATCGTCATGCGGCTTTCGCCTTCGCGAAATGAGCGATCAATGACTTGAGGCCGTCGTTGAGATCAATTCTTGGCGCCCACTTCAACGCCATGCGGGCGCGCGAATTGTCAGGATTGCGAATACTATATTTGGCCGGATCGGTTTCGGTTAGACGCGGCGATCTTCCGGTCAGGGTCGATGTCGCCGAGACGATCTCGGCCAAAGTGATCAGCTGATCACCACTGAGATTGAATGTCTCGACATCGTCCCGACCGCGACTGGCGAGAATTCCCGAAACGATATCGGCAACATGAATAAAGCGCCGAGCCGTGCGGACCGATCCTACCTTGACGTCCTGACCGCTGTAGACTTGATGGCATAGAGATTCGACCGCCGACCAGTTGCCATCACGTGGACCATAGACAATTCCAAACCTCAAAATGGTAACAGGCATACCACTGGCTCCAAGACGGAGCAGTTGCTCAGCGGCCAGTTTAGAAATGGCATATTCCGATTTCATGGCCATGGCGTCGATCGATTGATTTTCGACCTGGACCTCGTCATTTCGAACGTCGCCGTAAACCCATTCGCTGGATGCAAAGATAAATTGTCGCGCGCCTCTGGATCGCGCGGCTTGGAGCATATTCAGCGTGCCTTCGACATTCACCCGAGTTGCCGCCCTCGGATTGGCTCGGCAGTCCGGGTCGCGTGAAATCGCGGCGAGGTGAATGACCGTCACTCCTTGCGGGATGGCGTCTGCCACCTGTGGATCGCAAATGTCACCTTGAGTGAAACGATTGTCCGCTGGAATAGCCGTATCAATACCTGTGAGCGGAAGCCCGAGTTCCGTGCACTGGGCTACGAGGGCCTTGCCGATAAAACTCTCAGACCCTGTGACAAAGAGCGTCATCGTTCAATTGCACCGAGCGTTGCTGGCTCAAGTACATGATTAATTTGATTTATGCTAGAGTTGAAATGGCACTCTGGAACAAAGCGGCCAGTCGGCGCTGAAAACGCGGTTTCGGTCGCGGAAATTCCCAGTTAAAGCTGCTTGTCTGTTGGCGCGGCCCCGTCCCGTGCTCACGCAGCCCTGCGATGAGTCCTGATCAGCTCACGCGGCGCTTCAGGAAGCCGTTTGGCGACGATGTGATCCCGAGCCTCGTCCAGCGTGGATCGATCGTGAAGTCGGGATTACCGGCCACAAAAGACTCAATGGCGATGAGGGGATGGTCATCCTTCCATTCGGGCTTACCGCGCGGAATGTCGGACACCCAGGCCTGGGCCCCATCGTGAACAACGATGTAACTGCCACTCGACACAAGCGGCGCATACAGTTCGAGCTCGCGGCGGACGTGGTCGGCGGTGTGGTTACTGTCGAGAACGACCATGACTGTCTTAGCGTCGCCAATGAGGCCCTTTGCCTTCGCGATCGTCGCAGGATCGATCGAAGAACCTTCGATCAATCGAATCCGTTTGGCCATCGGGTGGGATTCGATTGCAGATCGATTCTGAGGACGAATCTCGATATCGATGCCAACGACGTGGCCACGACCGAGCAATTCCAGGATCGACGCCGAAAGCACCAGTGAACCGCCATGTGCAACTCCGGTTTCGACGATCCAATCTGGTTTGATCGTCCAAATGAGCTCCTGAATAGCCAGCACATCAGTCGGGAATTGAATAATCGGTCGCCCGAGCCAGGTGCATTCGTACATCAACCGGTGCTGTGCGGCCGCCTTGATCCATAGATTGCTCAGCATGTTCAGCCCTTCGGCTGAATAAAGGTCGACCGATTCTGCGCCCGACGCTGTGGTTAGCGTCAAGGTAGATCCAGATGGTGCATGAAAGTTCTTCATCCGAGAGGCAACCTCAGCAATCGTTCGTCACCTGACAACAGGAATGGAGCCGGCGTGAACATGATCATGCGCCCGGATCTTCAAATCCAGGATTTCGATAGGTGCGCATCAGTTCCGCCGCCAACTTTGGGTGGGCGTTGGAGACTGGAACTGCTCTCGCGATCAGTGCGGCGCGCCCAATTCGGTAGGGCTGCGCGCCGTCTGGGGCGCTGTCAAGGATGCGGCCTTCAGGGCGGCCGGGAACATCAAAGAAGAATTCCGAATACGACTTGTGATCAACCTCAAACAGAGACGCTTGAAGCATTTCAATCAAGCACGTCTTGGTTGGCGCCCACCACACCGAATAATTATCGCGAACTCGGGCTGCCGTTGGTAGGCCATTGAACAACATGATCGATTCTTCTCGGTCCATCAGAAAGTCAGTTTCAAGCAACAATGCACCGCCCGGCTTGAGGACGCTCCGCGCCTGCATCAATGATCGCAGAGGGTCCCTGAGGTGATAAAGCAGCCCGAGGTGCTGAACGACATCGAACAACCTGTCATCATCGACATCATCGTATCTTTCCTTGAAATAGACGTCGAGACGATCGGCTAGATTGTATGGCGAAACATTGTAGTAGGGACAAATCGCGCTCGAGAATACCTCTCTACAAAATAGGAAATTTTCGAAACTCTTGTAGAGACAATCGGTCGCGATCACGCGCGCGGCGCCGAGCCGTTCGGCTTCAAACGCGAACATTCCATCAAACGTGGCAATGTCGAGCACCGCCTTCCCTTTGTAGTCAAGGCGAGCCCGAACGCGGCGTGTCTGGTCCCAAATCGGCTCCAAATTGAAACCCGGTGTCACCAGGCCTGGAGCCAACTCCATTTTGTGATACCAGTAAGTTCTCTTCTTAAGAAAGGCTTCGATTCGCTGCCGGTCCATGATTCGATTCCTTATTCTTACTCGCGAACCTTGTCCGGGAAGACCTTGTCGAACGGATGCCCTTCCTGCAGGCCGCCAATCCAACCGATACTCTGCCCGACGGGCTCTAGAAAATCGAAGTACCGCGTGATGAGCGCCCAGCGCGTCCGTGTACTTCGGTTGGGTGAGCTCTTGTGCAGCAAGAGCGAGTCGATGATAACGCAATCACCTACATCAACCTCGGGGCAACAGGGCTCGAATCGACGCTCGACTTGCGCTTCATCATGAATCCGGAGGCCATACGAACCCGAGCCTTTCACTTGGATCGGGAATACCCCGTGCCGATGCGAACCAGGATAGAGGACAACCGGGCCCAGTTGAGCATCCGCGCGCCGCAGCGGTGTCCAAAAAACCAATCCTCTGAGACTGCAAAGCTGACTGACAAAATCTTGATGAAGTTGCGTCAGGTAGACTTCTTCTGCGGGATGGTCCAGTCGCAGGCCCCATCCTCTCGACGCGAACCCAGGGAAACGAGCATTAAGTAATGACCGGCATGCGGCAGTGTGAACCTCATGCCCAACCAATTGAATGTGGCTTGGGACCTTTTTTGCCGCTTCGTAGACGATACCACCAAGTTTTCTGTCTCTCTTGAGCAGTAAGGCGAGGCCGGCGTCAAATTCTGATGCCGCAAATTGTGGCCGTGGTTGTCCTATGCCTTCACGTTCACATACAAGCCCGATTAATTCATGGAGTTCACGCAAGAGCCGATCGAAGAGTTCGGCAGGATAAAAATCACGGACGTAGATGAATCCGAATTCGGCGAAGAACTCGGCGTCTTCGGCAGTTAGAGGCAAGGTTGCCTTTCGAATGCTCGTCCCCATGGTCGCGGTTATTCAGCTTTGACCGTTATTCGGTTGTGATTGAGAGAATTCGAGCTCCGCGCGGTTCGTATCGCACTGAGACTTCCAACAGCGAGGAGAGAGCGAGGCGGACAGCCTGGCGGCGCTCCTCGGGCACGACAAGAAAAAGGAATCCGCCGCCGCCTGCGCCTGTGATCTTGCCGCCGTATGCGCCAGCCTGCTTGGCGCCATCATAGAAGGCATTGATTTCGCGAGGCGCAATCTTGCTGGCCAAGGTCCGTTTGGCCTGCCAACCGCGATCGAGCATTGTGCCAAAAGACGCAACGTCGTGTCGGCCGTGGACCAAGTCGGCGCGGCACTGAACGGCGAGATCGCGCATCTCCTTCAGGGTTTCGGTCCGGTCCACAATGTTTGCCCGCTGTTCGTCGAGAATCGATGCCGCATCGCGTTGCATGCCCGTCCAGAACATCATGCTGCTCGCGAACAATTTGGCGGTCATATCATGAGGCAGCCACAAGTGATCGATCGTGACTCGGTCATCTGGCGCGAACGAAATGTAATTGAGTCCGCCATATGCCGCAGCGTACTGATCCTGCTTGCCGATCGGTCTTTTCAGTATGTCGATCTCAACCTGGCACGCCTCTTCGGCTAGTTGGCCGGCGGAAACTTCTTCGCCGCGCATCAAATGCAAAGCGTAAAGAAGGCCGACTGCAAAACTGCTTGATGACCCCAATCCTGACTGCGCCGGCAAATCGGCGACTGTCGATATGAATAATGGTGGGTCAACCCGCAGCATCCGCAAGCATTCGCGCACAATGTCGTTCTCGATATCCTCCAGTCGCTGCGTGTGTTCGGTTTTCGAATAGCTCAGCCGATATTCTTCGTTAAACAGCTTGCTGTGCGCTTTGACCGTGACATAAATGTATTTGTTAATCGCTGTGCTGACAACGGCGCCGCCTTGGAGCCGGTAAAAGTCAGGTAGATCGGTGCCGCCACCTGCGAAACTGACCCGAAGAGGGGTAATCGTTGTAACCGAAACGGGCCGGGTCCCGGAATTCACGGTGTGCCTTTTGCGTCGACCAAACGCTGGTAGTCTTCGTAAACTCGAACGTAGTCATCGCCATCATAAGTGTCTGATGCTAGCACCATCAGCACGGCATCCGCCGTGAACTTGTACTGCGTCGCCCAGATCTTGGGCGGGATATGAAGGCCGAGGGTTGGGCCCTCGAGGCGCACTTCGGCACGGTTTCGGCCATCATCCACCACGACGCTGAGCTGTCCGGCCGTGCAGATCAAGAATTGATGCAAAGCCTTGTGGGCGTGTTCGCCGCGCACCTTGCGGCTCGCGACGCCAAACACGAAGAAGCAGCGCTTCGGTACAAACGGCAGGCCTTTGCCAATTTCGGCCACGGTCAAGCTGCCGCGCAGATCGCTAAATTCGGGCAAGCGGTACAGTTTGGCGCCGCCGATCCCGAGATCTTGAGTCTGGTCGGTACTGGTTTTGATCTCTGTTGCGGGCGCGCGCGACTGCTCGGCCGAAACGTATCCAACAATTGTCCCCGGATTACCGACGACGATGGCATTGGCCGGCACATTGGCCGTGACCACGGCGCCGGCGCCAATCATCGCGTTTCGCTCGATCGCCAGGCCAGGGAGGATGGTTGCATTGGCGCCGATGCTGGCGCCTTTACGGACAATGATCTTGGCGCATTCAGCGGGCTTCTGGCGGCTGCGGGGGAACGGATCGTTGGTGAACGTCGCGTTAGGCCCGACGAAGACATCGTCCTCAAGACGAACGCCATCCCACAATTGAACGCCGCACTTGACCGTCACCCGGTCACCGACTACGACGTCGTTTTCGATGAAGACGTTATCGCAAATATTGCAGTCCGCGCCGATCCTCGCGCCTGCAAGCACATGGGCGAATGCCCAAACACGGCTGCCCTTACCGATGGTCGCTCCCGGTTCGATCAGTGCCTTGGGGTGGGCGAAGAAGCTCATGCGCCAAATGTCCTCGATAATTCAGCTGCCGACCGGGTGAGTTGCGGCAGCCCATGTGCGAACTGCGGCGATAACGGCATCTACCTCGGAGTCTGGTATTTCCGGGTAGCAGGGCAAGGTTAATACTTCGGAAGCAAGAGCTTCGGTGACGGGCAATTGGACATTTGCTGCAGCCCGTGGGCAAGTCGCTTGCCGATGGTCGGGGACGGGGTAGTGGATGTCAGTTCCGATTCCCTGAGACTTTAATGCGGAGGCGAGGGCATCGCGGTTTGCTGTCCGGATGACATAAAGGTGGCCGACATAAGATGGATTGCCTGCGGCGTCGGCCGTCACTGGCAGCGTGATAGGCAAATGATTCAGGCCCGTGCTGTATCTGGCGGCAATCGAGCGTCGCCGGGCATTCCACCTGTCGAGGTGCGGCAATTTGACTCTGAGGAGTGCCGCCTGGATTTCGTCGAGCCGACTATTGCGT
>VGEM01000167.1 GCA_016869315.1 Alphaproteobacteria bacterium
CGCCTGATCGCGCTGGCCGACGCCGAGAATTCGTCAAAGCGCGCCGACCGGCGGATTTCCGAGAACGCGAAATTTGCCACGGCCAATATCTGCAAGACGCTGTTGCAGGTGGCTGACAATCTGGGGCGCGCGCTGTTGGCGGCGCCGACCGACCAGCGCTCGACCAACGAGGCCTTGAAAAATCTCGCCGTCGGCGTCGAGCTGACCGAGAAAGAGCTGATCAAGGTGCTTGAGGACCAAGGCGTGCGCAAAGTCGCCGCGCTCAATGCGCCGTTCGACGCCAATCTGCACAACGCCGTGCAAGAAGTGGACAACGCCACCGTTCCAACCGGCACCGTCGTCCAGGTGCTGATCGACGGGTACATCATGCACGAACGTCTGCTTCGCCCGGCGATGGTCGTTGTCGCCAAGGGCGGACCCAAGCGCGAGGCGGCTAAAGCCGAAGGCGCGGCTGGGGTTAACACGACGGCGTAGCTGTTGTCGTCATCCGCCGTTTTGTCTAATCTAGCCAGATTGGACAAAATCAGAGGCGGACCCATGGCCTGGCGGCTGGCCGAAGCCAAAAACAAGTTTTCCGAAGTGGTCGACCGCGCCCTGACCGAGGGCCCGCAAACCATCACCCGCCGCGGCGACAAGGTCGTGGTGCTTTCTGAACGCGAGTTTCAGCAACTGAAGAAGTCGAAACGGGATTTTGTTGATTTCTTGTTGGGTCCGGGGCCGACGCTTGAAGGCGTCGATCTGACGCGTTCGCGCTCGAAGATGCGACCCGTCAAGCTGTGAGCGTTCTGCTCGATACCTGTGTACTATCGGAAGTGCGTCGGCTCGACGCCAATCCTGCCGTGCGCGATGCGGTCGAGGCATGCCGCGGTCAAGCATTTATCAGCGTGATCAGCATTGGTGAATTGGCGAAGGGCATCGCCATGTTGCCCGGTGGGCGACGCAAGGCCAATCTGGCCCGATGGCTGGACGGAATCGAGAAATTTTTCGACGATCGGATTTTAGCGGTTGATCGTGTTGTAGCCCGGAAATGGGGAGAATTCACCGCTGATGCGGCCCGCAAAGGCCGCGCGCTCGACCCGAGCGACGGTAAAATCGCCGCGACAGCGGCCATTCACGGGATGACGGTCATGACGCGCAATGTCCGCGACTTCGAGTTCACCGGCGTCCCGTTGTTGAATCCCTGGAGGCTGCAATGAAACTGCCCGCACTTCTGTTCGCCGCACTCACCCTCCCTGCCGCGGCGGCGGAGCTGTTCGAGCAAACCCCCGGAACCAAGATCCGCATCGATCTTGCGGCAATGCCGAAGCCCTACGCGCCGCCCAGCCCGGCCAACGCTTCCTTGGTGATCCCGCGCCCGAAAGGCGCGATGCCGCGCGTGCCCGAGGGATTCTCGGTCAACATTTTTGCCGATGGCCTCGAGGCGCCGCGCAACGTCAAGGTTGCGCCCAACGGCGATGTGTTCCTGGCCCAACAAACCGGTGAAGTGCGGGTACTGCGCGACAAGAATGGCGACGGTGTTGCGGATGACATCGAGCTGTTCAGCGATCAATTCTTGAATCCGCACGGTATTGCATTCACGTCGACTGCAGTCTTGGTCGCCGATCTCGAGGCGGTGTGGTCGTTTGCCTATCAGCCGGGCGACATGGTGCCGACTGCGCAGCCGAAGCGGCTCACGGCCGAAGGGGCGCTTGGCGATCCGGGCGGTCATGCGACCCGCAACCTCGTGATTCATCCCGATGGCTCGACGTTTTATGTGGCGATCGGCTCGCGCGGAAACATCAACGTCGAACCCGAACCGCGAGCGACCATTCAGGAATTCAAGATCGACGGTTCGGGTCAGCGCACCTTCGCGACCGGGCTGCGCAACGCGGTCGGCATCGCGTTCGCCCCGGGCACCGCCGATCTTTACACGGTGGTCAACGAGCGCGACGGCATGGCCGATGAGCTGGTGCCGGATTATCTGACCAAGGTTGTCGATGGTGGATTCTACGGCTGGCCCTACAGCTACATGGGCAAAAACCCGCAGCCGCGCTTTTCCGAGCGCCGGCCCGATCTGGTGGCGAAGGCGATCGTGCCCGACACGCCGTTCCGTTCGCACTCGGCGCCGGTCGAGATGACGTTCTCGACGGGCGATCAATTTCCTTCCGCGTACCGCGGCGGCGCTTTTGTCGCGTTGCACGGGTCGTGGAACGCGGCGGCGCCACGCGGCTACCATGTCGTCTACGTGCCGTGGGACAACGGCAGGGCCGCCGATCACTGCATCGTCTTCGCGTCGGGCTTCTGGCACCGCGGCGAAAAAAAAGCCGAGGTCTGGGGCCGCCCTTCGGGCGTCGCCATGGCCAACGACGGAAGCCTCCTGATTGCCGACGACGTCGCCAACACCATTTGGCGCATCTCCGCCATTAAATAGGGTACGACCCTATTTATTGGCTAAATCTTACAAATAAGACATTGAGATAAAGATTGGAATCGCAGCCCTTGGCAGCTGAGCAGTGCCGATGGCTGACGATCTCGTCCTGAACGGCAACCGCAGCGTTGGCGTGTTTGTGACGGCCGATGACGTCAGCAAACTGGTGTGCCTCTTCGTATGTTCTCTATTTGATTGATCTTCGCCTCGATCTCGCCCTGACGGCCGTGGTCGAAGAATTCATTTTCCGCGGCCTGTTGCCACGCGTTCGATCTGGCCCGCGATCTTTGCTCACTTCGTCGTCAACGTCTGGCAATTCTGGTAGTTAAACATTTTGGAGAAAAACCCATGTCAGCCGAATTCGAAGCGTTCTGGGCCGCCGCCTGCAAAGCGGTGCCGGGATTAACCGGGCCCTACAAAACCAAGCTGCTCACCAGTAATCGCGAGGTTGGCGAGCATTTGCTCGAACGGATCATCGCCGGCAAAAAGAAAGGCACCATCAGTCTGCCCTGGCTGCACGGCCGCGAGCCGGGCGCGGCGCCGGCGGCCGGCCAGCTCATCATCTATGTCGACGTCGACCAGAAGCCGCGCGCGCTGGTGCGTCAGGCGAAGCCCGAGTTCGTCGCCTACAGCGACGTCACCGACGCGCATACGGCGGTCGAAGGCGAAGGCTCGGCGGCGCGCTTTGTCGACACCTGGCGCAAGATCCACGAACCGCACTACACGCACATGCTCGCGGCGGCGGGCCTCACGCTTGGCCCCGACACGCCGTTGGCGGTCGAGCGGTTCGAAATTCTCTACCCAAGGGTCTAAGAACCGGACGATGACGGTCGCAGACTTTTTCGCCAGCGCCGCTGCCGCGATCCCGGGCCTCGTCGGGCCGTACAAGGTTAAGCGCATCGGAACCGATGCCGACATCTTTGAACGTCTGATGACGCTGATTCTCTCGGACAAAAAAACCGGCACGTTCAACCTGCCCTGGCTGCATGGCCATCATCCCGAGACGATCCCCGAGGCCGATGCACGCGATGCGAAAGTCTGGGGTGACATCCACTGGCCCTATTGGACCAAGCAGCTTTCCCGATATGGTTTGAGACCGCTTCCCGACATGCCGGTCTGTGTCGAGCGTTTCACGCTGCTCACTCCTGTGCCCGCGAGGTAATGCCATGGCCGACGAACGGCGCGATCCCAACCCCCACGCTCTCGACGCCTTCTACGCCGCCGCCCGCCGCGCCATGCCGAAAGTTGCGTTCACCAACACATATGGCGTTCGCTGCATCGGCAATACCCGCGACGCGTCGAAGAAAATCGCTGTGTATGTCGCCGCGCGCGAGAAGGTCGGCACGTTTCCATTGCCCTGGCATTACGAGAAGACCAAGCAGCCACCGCCCAAATCCGGCGATTTCACGATCCTGGTCGATTACGATGGCGAGCCCTATGCCGTGGTCAGAACGTCGTCGATCCAGACCGTGCGCTTTGCCGACGTCAGCGACCACCACACCGAGATCGACGGTCCTCCGGTGCGCAAAGTCGCGGCCTGGAGGCCTGTTCATATCGCGCACTGGACCCGCCAGCTCGCGCCTCATGGCTTGAGCATCACCGACGACATGCCGGTGTGGATCGAGCGCTTCGATCTGATCTACGCGCCAACGGCGCCCTACTATCTTCCCGTCGGCCCGGCCCAACCCAAGCCCGCCGAGATCGAGGCCTTCGTCCGTGCGGCAGGCCACAGCGGCGACGCTCACGTCCGCTGGATCGGGCTCGACGCGCCGACCACCGATCAGATCATCGATCTGATCAAGGCTCGCGACAAAACCGGCACGTTCACGCTGCCGTGGATTCTCGCGCGGACCGACAATCGTTTGCCCAAGGCCGGCGATGCGCTGGTCCTGGTCGACTTTGCCGGCCAACCGGCGCTCGCGGTTCGGCTGACAAAAGTGTATGAGACCGCCTTCGGCAAGATCACGGCCGCCGATACCGCCATCGACGGCACGCCGGTCCGCGACCTTGCCGTGTGGAAGCCGATGCACACACAGTACTGGACGGCGTTGCTGAAACCCTTTGGACTTTCGGTCAGTGACGATATGCCGGTGCTGATAGAAGCCTTCGAATTGATTCATGCCCGCTAGGCGGGCGCGCAAAGTGGGGACCTGATGTTGAAATCGATCGCCATCGCGATATCGCTCCTGACCGCGGCGCCGGTCTTCGCTGGCGCGTCAATCCTCTTCCTGCCTGACGGGCCCGCCCGCCCGACGCCGGCGGCGCTCGAGGCCTTCTGGGCCGAGGCGAAGAAAGCCAAGCCCGCCATCGGCGATGACTACGAAGTGCGCTGGTTTGGCATCGACGCCAAGACCACCCAAGGCATCTTCAATCACATCACCACCGATAACAAACACGGCACCTTCACCCTGCCGTGGATCCTCGAAAGAACCGGCCAGCCGGTCACCAAGGTCGGAACGCTGATCACTCTGATCAACTACGGCGGCGCGCCGACATTGGTGCTCCGCATCACCGGCAACGAGGTCATCAAATTCGGCGACATCGACGAACGCGTCACCAATCTCGACGGCCCGCCGGTGCGCGATGTGAAGGTGTGGAAACCAGTTCATCGCGATTTCTGGAACGGCGTATTGAAGAAGTACGACATGGCCGTCACCGACGACATGCCGGTGCTGGTCGAGCGATTCGAGCTGGTCTACGCCAAACCGTGATCCGCGATCTCACCGACGCCGACCGCCGCGCGTTGGACGCGTTCCTCGGCGCGCATGCGGCAAGTTCAATGTTCCTGCGCTCGAATCTGGCGCGCGCCGGGCTCGTCGATGGCGCTAAACCGTATCAGGGCCGATACGTCGGACGCTTTGATGGCACGACGCTGACTGACGTCGCCGCCCATTATTGGAATGGCGGCGTCGTTCTGCAGGCGCCGACCGGCGCGGCCGACATCGCGCGCGCGGCGGTCGCCGCCTCACGCCGTGCGGTCTCCGGCATTTTAGGGCCGTGGTCGCAGGCGACCGCCGCGCTCGATGCGCTGGGTCTCAAGGACCAGGCCCGGCCGCTGTCGCCGGAAGATTTGTTCGAGATCAAACTCGATCGCATTCGCGCGCCCGACGCGCTGGCGGTTGGGGCCGTCAAAACCAGGCGGGCAACACCCGATGACCTCGACGTCTTGATCCCGTGGCGAAACGCCTACGAAGTCGAGACGCTGGGGGCGACGCCCGGCACGGCCACGGCAGCGCGCGCCAAATCCGACATGGAAGAAAAAGTCGCGGCCGGTGATTTCTGGGTTGCGATCCACGACGGCGAGATCGTCGCTTGTTCCGGCTTCAACGCCCGTTTGCCCGATATGGTTCAGGTTGGCGGCGTGTTCACGCCGAAGCATCTCCGCGGCGAGGGTTTCGCCCGCGCCGCCGTGGCGGGCTCGCTGTTCGACGTGCGCGACGAAGGCGTGTCGCGCGCGATCCTGTTCACCGAAACCAAGAACGCCCCGGCACAGCGCGTCTACATCGCGCTCGGATTTCAACGGATTGGCGATTATGGTCTGATCCTGATGAAGGATTGATGCTGTTTAGCGAATTACCCGTATTTCGACGCCCAGTTTGAGCCGCGCCCAGGCTCGGTCGGCTGTCATGACTGGCGCACTGCGCGACCGGGCAAGCGCGAGGCAGGCCCGGTCGCCCAGCGACAATCCGGCGAAGCGAGTTGCACGGCGCAGGCGAGCGGAGTCGAGGGCCGCCTGTTCGTCAAACGAAGCGATCCTGACGCGGGATCGTCGCAACGCCTCCGCGATCTCAGTGTCGGTGAGCCCCAGATCGGATAACCGCGACGCGACCTCGGCCGCGTTCACCGACGACATGACGGCGCTTCCGGTCGCTTCACTGACCAACGCGCCACCGGGCTCTCTATTCATCATCGCGAGAAGCGCGGAAGCGTCCAGCACAACGTCAGTCATCGGTCCTCGTTCTCGCGTCGCGCCTCTGCGCGGCGTTCGGCGATCAGATCGTCGACCAGCGATTGCCCCGGTTTGATGTACTTGGCCACCATGTCCTGCACGGACCGGATCGCCTGGTCCCGACTCATGATCTTGATGGCGCCCTCCTCGAGCTTGAAGAGAAGCGGCCCGCCTTGCTCAACACCAAGCACGCGCCGGAAGGCAATCGGGATCACCACTCGTCCGTTGGCGGCGACCGTGACCCATTCCGACATGACCGCGGGCTCGGCCCTGTAGTGCGTGGCGTTTCGTTCGGCCATGCCGGGCGGCTTGCTTCTGCGTGTCCGATCCCGAGTCTTCGACTTCGCGCGAGTGCTCACGACATCCTCAGAAATGACATATCGACCATCATATGACATGTCCGAAATAAATGGCAATTCTAAGGCCAGATCTAAGGCCGGATCTAAAGACGGGGTCATCAGAGTGCTTTTCGAAACGTCAGGCTGAACCGCCCATCGACCCCCGCAAGCGCGGATGTTCCCGGATAGATTTTCCGAATGCCGTGAAAGCGCATCCGGCTGTCGCCTCCCATGATCAGCACATCGCCGGATCGAACCACGATCGCGCGGGTGGGATCGCGGCGCGCGGCGCCGCCAATGAGAAAGTCGGCGTCGTCGCCAAGACACACGGTGACAATCGGCTGGCTGAAATCGCGCTCGTCTTTGTCCTGGTGCAGACCCATCTTGGCGCCGGGCGCATAGTAGTTGATCAGACAGGCGTCCGGCACAAAGGCGGGCCACGGCGTATCGGCCACGGCGTCTCTGACCACGGCGAGAAAGGCCTCCGGCATTTTCGGCCAGGGACGTCCGGTGCCGGGGCATTGGGCCTGATATCGATAGCCCTTCCGATCGCTCCACCATCCAACCGTGCCGCAGTTGGACATGGCGGCTGCCGTCAGTCCGCCCATGGGAGTTCGGGCCTGCGCCAGGGGGGCCTCGGCGATCACCCTTAGAACCTCGGCCAGGAGGGTGATCTGGCGATTCGGCGGCAAAAACCCCGGTTTAACCAGAAACCCGTCGGGCAGCGCCGTCGCCGGAATTTTGGGGAAAAGGTCGCCTTGCATCGCGGTCCCAAGACCTTCCCGGAAGCCGAAAAAAGAATCACGCCAAGCGGTTGCGAGATTTAACCCCCCCTCTTATATACCCCGTCAACTCAGGGAGTTAGCGTTAATCCAAAACCCCGGGGGCCGCCAAAACGCCTGATCGAAAGGGTTCAGGCGGTCCGCCAGTCAGGGAGGAATTCGTCATGGGTAAAGTCATTGGTATCGACCTCGGCACGACCAACTCGTGCGTCGCGATCATGGAGGGCAAGAACCCCAAGGTGATCGAGAACGCGGAAGGCGCGCGCACCACGCCGT
>VGEM01000168.1 GCA_016869315.1 Alphaproteobacteria bacterium
GAGCGTGCCCGAGTGGCCGCTGGCGACGTCTTTTCGGAACTTAACGCGATAGCGCAGCGGACCGACCGAATAGCTCGCGAAGACGCCAAGCTCGACGCTGGTGCCCACGTTGCCCAGCCCCGTGAGGTCGAGCGAGTCGCTCTCGTCGCGCCCGAAATCGAGTTTTACCAGTGGGCCAGCCTTGAAATTCGAGGTGTTGAACAGATCCTTGGGGATCACGTTGATTCGCACGTTGTTATTATCGACTTCGACAATGTCCCGGTAGCGGAGCGACAGCACCGGCGCGACGGCGACCCGGTAGGTGCCGTCGCCCTCGTACTTGGTGCCGAGCACCGGGCCCAGGCCGAGGCGGATGTTGGTCACGCCCGGCATGAAGGTGCCGATCAAATCCGTGAACATTCCGGTGGTCTCGGTAAACACCTGGTCGACGTCGACGAATACACCGCCGAGCGGTCCGGCTTGGGCGGGCGCAATCGCAAGCGACAGCGCCGCAGTCGCGGTCATCAAAACTTTTCTCATGGTCGTTCCCCTTGCACGCTCGGCATGTCCCCGATGGAGATCATGCTGTCCGACGCTGCACCGCTTCCCCCAAGCGTTTCAGCGCCTGTTTCAACTCGGGCGGTCCCACGGCCGCCACGGACTTATCCACCCTGGCCTGCCGCTCGGGGGCGAGGGGTGTCGGCGTTGTCGATGCCTTCACCGCGCCCCGGCTGGCCGGCAGCGGGCCTTGGCTTACCTCGACCCGCTGTACAGCATTGTACCCGAAAAAACGATTAACGCGCTCCAGAACTGTAGGCGTCTTGAGGTGAATGAGCGTCGCCGCCGCCCCATGCATGACCCGTAATACCAGGGTGCCCTGGTCGGATTTCCCCTTGGGAAACTTGACCCGAACCGGCATCGCAAACGCAGATAAGTCCCCGCCCACGATGGTTGGCCAATGCGTGAGTACATCGGCTGTCGCGAAACCACGCTTGCCGAGGGCCGGGCCGGCCGCTTTTCCGGTCAAGAGACCAAGGGCCGTGGGCCGGCCGATGCGTCGCCGGGAGGGGTCGGTCCGCGGGGGAGGGTTTTTGGTCACGGCAGTTCTTTGACTCTGGCACGTCACCCGAGGATGAATCAGGCCAAGGCCTTCGACAAGGGGATGTTCCACTGCCGCGCCGTCAATCAGGACCTTTCAGCGTCGCCCGGCGCCTGCTCGGATGGTACGATCGGCACCGCCGCACGCTGCCGTGGCGATACGACCCGGGATCGATCGCCGACCCTTATGCGGTATGGCTGAGCGAGATCATGCTGCAGCAGACCACGGTCGCCGCCGTGATTCCGTATTTCCAGAAATTCATGGCGCGCTGGCCAACCGTGCAAGCGCTCGCGGCCGCGCCGATCGACGAGGTGCTGACCGCATGGGCGGGTCTCGGATACTACGCCCGGGCCCGCAACCTCCATCGCTGCGCCAAGGCTGTGACCGAGGCGCATCGTGGAATCTTTCCCGCGACCGAAGTCGCATTGATGGAACTGCCCGGCATCGGGCCCTACACGGCGGCGGCGATTGCGGCAATTGCCTTCGGCCAGCGCGCCACTGTCGTCGATGGCAATGTCGAACGCGTCATGGCCCGATTTCACAACGTCGCTGTCCCGCTTCCCACGGCGAAGCCGGAACTTCGCCGTCTTGCCCATGGCCTGACACCGCCGACGCGCGCCGGTGACTATGCTCAAGCGGTCATGGACTTGGGTGCGACCATTTGCACGCCGAAGTCACCGGCGTGTGCGCGGTGTCCGCTGCGATCTCACTGCCAGGCGCTGACGGCTGGAACCGCCCAAGAGCTGCCGCGGCGCGCCGCCAAGAAACGCGTCCCGACCCGACGCGGCACCGCATTCTGGATCGTTCGCTCCGACGGCGCTGTGCTGCTCCGGCGGCGGCCGCCCCGCGGGCTGCTTGGCGGGATGATCGAAGTGCCGTCGTCCGAATGGCGCGCTGAACCGATTGCCGACCCCTTTGTCGAGGCGCCGATCTCGATCCGCCGGTGGTCGGCCGTTCGAGGCCGGGTCGAGCATACGTTCACCCATTTCCATCTTGTTCTTGAGGTCGCGATGGCAAGCGTTTCAGATAAGGCCGCATCGCGTCTCAAAGGCGCCGACATATTATGGGTTCGGCCGCGCGACTTTCACCGGCACGCCCTGCCGAACGTGATGAAAAAAGTCGTCGATCTCGCCGGTTCGGTGGGTCGCCGATAGCGCGCGGGCGCGTGCGACCGCGGCGGCAATGTGTTACCCATGAACCCGTCCGAACCGCTCAAAGGCCCGCCGCGCCATGCCCAATGATGGTCCCCAAACCGCCGCCAACGATCTGAAGGAAGCGGCGCTTCACTATCACCGGTATCCCACGCCCGGAAAACTCGAAGTCGTCGCCACTAAGCCGCTCGCCAATCAGCGCGACCTCGCGCTTGCTTATTCTCCTGGCGTTGCGGCAGCGTGCGAAGCGATTGTCGCCAATCCGGCCGAGGTCGCGACCGTAACGGGCCGCGGCAATCTGGTGGCCGTGGTCACTAACGGTACGGCTGTCCTTGGTCTCGGCCCGATCGGCGCGCTGGCGGCAAAGCCGGTGATGGAGGGCAAGGCGGTTCTGTTCAAGAAGTTTGCCGCCGTCGATGTCTTCGACATCGAAATCGACGAGCGCGACCCCGACAAGCTGGTCGACATTATTGCATCCTTGAAACCGACCTTCGGCGCGATCAACCTCGAGGACATCAAGGCGCCCGAGTGCTTCATCGTCGAATCGAAACTTCGCGAGCGAATGAAGATTCCGGTGTTCCACGACGATCAGCATGGCACCGCCATCGTCGTCGGCGCCGCCATCATCAACGCGCTTTATCTGGTCAAGAAGAACATCGGTCAAATCAAAGTCGTGTCGACCGGTGGAGGGGCCGCCGGTATCGCATGCCTCAATCAATTGGTCGCGCTTGGATTGAAACGCGAGAATGTGATTCTCTCGGACCACAAAGGCGTCGTCTTTAAAGGCCGCACCGAAGACATGACCGACCAGAAAGCCGCGTATGCCGCCGATACGTCGGCGCGAACGCTGGCGGAGGCCATCGTCGGCGCCGACGTCTTTCTCGGTTTGTCGGCGCCGAAAATTCTCACTGCCGACATGGTCAAGACCATGGCCGCTAAACCGATCATTATGGCGCTGGCCAATCCGGAGCCCGAAATCAGACCCGAGATCGCCCGTGAGGCCAAGCCCGATGCCATCGTCGCGACGGGGCGTTCTGATTACCCGAACCAGGTCAACAACGTTCTCTGCTTTCCGTACATCTTTCGCGGCGCGCTCGACGTCGGCGCGACGACCATCAACGAAGAGATGAAGCTCGCCTGCGTCCAGGCCATCGCCTCGTCGGACGTTGTCTCGGCCGCCTACGGCGGCGAGCAATTGCGCTTTGGTGTCGACTATTTGATTCCGAAGCCCTTCGATCCGCGATTGATTTCGGAAATCGCGCCGGCGGTGGCCAAGGCGGCGATTACGTCGGGTGTCGCGACGCGCCCGATTGTCGATATCGACGCCTATGCCCGGCGGCTGCAACAGTTTGTCTACAAATCGGCGTTCATCATGAAGCCGATCTTCGATCGGGCGCGGTCGCAGCCGAAGCGGGTGGTGTTCGCGGAAGGTGAGGACGAGCGTGTTCTCTACGCCGTCAAAGCCTTGACCGACGAGGGCATCGCACAGCCCATCCTGATCGGCCGGCCGATGGTGATCAGTCAGCGGGCGCGCAAGCTTGGCCTCGGACTGACCGCGGGCAAGGATTTTGCCATCGTCAATCCCGAAGACGACGCGCGCTATAGCGATTACTGGCGTCATTTCCACCGCGCGATGGAGCGGAAAGGCGTTACCCCCGACACCGCGCGTACCATTGTTCGCACCAACTCAACCGTGATCGCGGCGCTGATGGTCAAACGCGGCGATGCCGACGCCCTGATCTGCGGGACCTACGGCGAGTACCAGTGGCATCTGCGGTACCTGGTCGACCTGCTGGGTCTCGCCAAAGGCGCGGCTCAGACCATGGCGATGTCATTGATGATTCTCGATTCAGGTCCGGTGTTTTTGTGCGACACCTTCGTTGCCGATGATCCCGATGCCGAAGAAATCGCGCAGCTCGCGCAATGGGCGGCACGGAAAGTGAAAGATTTCGGCATTAAACCGAAGGTCGCACTGGTGGCGGCATCGAACTTCGGCGCTCGCAATACGCCGGCCGCGCGGAAAATGCGAAGAGCGCTCAGGATTATCAACAAGGAAGCCCCTGATCTCGAAGTCGAGGGCGAAATGCAGGCCGATATGGCGCTCGATGCAAAACTGCGCGAGCGGATTTTTCCGAATTCCAAACTCAAGGATCAGGCCAATTTGCTTGTGATGCCGACGCTGGAAGCGGCCAACAATGCCTTCAATCTCGTGCGCACCCTGGCCGGCGCGCTGCATGTGGGCCCGATCCTCCTTGGTATCGCGAGCCCCGCGCACGTGACGACGCCATCGGTGACGGCGCGCGGCTTGGTCAATCTTGCGGCGTTGGCCGTGATCGACGCTCAGGTGCACGAAACGCCGTGATTCGATCGATCGTTATCGCGCTGTCCATTGCCGCGACGGTTTCGGCGCAGTCGACCCTGAATCGCGGTAACCGGTATGAACCGGCGTCGCTCGATCCGCACAAGATTCAGACGCACTACGAAAGTGCCATCATTCTCGACTTGTTCGAGGGGCTGACGGCCTACGATCCCGCCTGCCGTCCGGTTGCCGGCATTGCCGAGTCCTGGTCGACCTCACCCGACGGCAGGCGCTGGACCTTTCAGTTGCGGCCAAATCTGATGTGGTCCGATGGCGCGCCGTTGACCGCCGATGACGTCGTCTTCACCTTTCGCCGCTTGCTCGACCCGAAGACCGCCGCGCAGTACGCGGCGTTGATGTACGTCATCAAAGGCGCCGCCGAGATCAATACAGGCAAAACCTCGCCGCAGGCCCTTTCGGTCAGTGCGCCCGATTCGAGAACGGTGACCATCGATCTCGTCGATCCGGCGCCCTATCTACCCGAGCTGCTGGCGAACGCATTCGCCGGCGTGTTGCCGCGTCATGCCGTAACCGATGACGACTGGGTGACGCCGGGGCGGATGGTTTCAAACGGCGCGTTCACGCTATCGAGCTGGAGCCCTCAGGATCGAATTGTGTTGACCCGCAATCCGAAGTTTCACGACTTCGCCAACGTGAAGCTGGATCGGGTTATTTACTTCCCGACCGCCGATCTGACATCGGCGTTGGCGCGATTTCGAGCTGGCGAACTTGACACCCAGTTCGAGTTTCCAAGCGCGCAGACCGAGGCGCTCAAGGCATCGCTGCCGGCCGAAACGCGGATTTATCCGTCGCTGCTGACGTACTACCTTGCCGTCAACGGCGAGAACAGGAAGTTCGCCGATGTCCGGGTCAGGCGGGCTCTTTCTCTCGCCATCGATCGCGAGACACTGGTGGGGCGCGTTCTGCGGTCGGGCGAGGTGGCGGCGTATGGCTTCGTCGCGCAGGGTACCGCCGGCTATCAACCACTCGACCATGCGGACGCCGGGCTTGCGCCCGACGCGCGCTTGGCTGAAGCGCGCCGTCTTCTCACCGAAGCGGGTTACAATTCCGGCAATCCGCTCAAGGTCGTCTACAGTCATTCCGCCAACGAGGATATCCGGCGGACGGCCGTCGCCATTTCCGCCATGTGGAAGCGCGTCGGTGTCGTCACGGAGCTTCTCAATCGGGAAGGCAAAGTCCATTTTGCCGCGCTCAAGTCCGGCGACTTCGAGGTGGGTTTTGTCGGCTGGACGGCCGATTTCAACGATGCCGCGACATTTCTCTATGTCTTGAGATCGAGCTCGGTGAGCTCCAACTATTCGCGTTATCGCGATGCCGAATTCGACCGGCTGATGGCGATGGCCGACGCCGAGCCCGACGCGGTGCGTCGCATCGAATTTCTGCGTCAGGCCGAGGCCCGCGCCATCGCCGACCAGGCAGTTATTCCGCTCTATTTCGGCGTCACCAAGAATCTGGTATCGAGCCGCGTCACGGGCTTTGTGCCCAATCCAACCGACTTTTATCCCAGCCGATACCTCGGCCGTCGTTCGCCATAGGATATCACCCATGACCTTTCGTGCCCTCGTCATCGACGACAAGTCCGGTACTTACACCGCTGAATTTCGCGACCTCACCGATGCAGATCTGCCGGCAGAGAAAGTCCTCGTCGACGTGGCCTACTCGACCCTCAACTACAAAGACGGTCTCGCCGTCACCGGCAAGGGCAAGATCGTGCGCAAGTTCCCGATGGTTGGCGGAATCGATCTGTCCGGAATCGTCGCGGCCTCGGACGATCCGGCCTTCAAGCCGGGCGACAAGGTCTTGGTGAATGGCTGGGGCCTGTCCGAGACGCACTGGGGCGGCTACAGCGGGCGCCAGCGCATCAACCCGCAGTTCCTGACGCGCGTGCCGCCGGCGTTTGATCTGTCGCAAGCCATGGCCATCGGCACGGCCGGCTATACGGCGATGCTGTGCGCGCTTGCGCTGGAAGACGCCGGCATTCAGAAGGGTGGCGAGGTGCTGGTAACCGGCGCCGTCGGCGGCGTCGGCTCGGTCGCGACCGCCATCATGGCCAAGCTTGGCTATCGCGTCGTTGCCTCCACGGGGCGCGTCAAGGCGGCCGATTACCTTAAGATGCTCGGCGCGGCCGAGGTGATTGCTCGCGCCGATCTCGATCGCCCGGCCAAGCCTCTCGAAAAAGCGCGCTGGCACGGTGTGATCGACAGCGTCGGCGGCAAGACGCTCGGCACGGCCATCGCCCAGACGCACGAAGAGGGCGCTGTCGCGGCCTGCGGCTTGGCTGGCGGCACCGACCTGCCAACGACAGTGATGCCGTATATTCTTCGCGGCGTGAAACTGCTCGGCGTCAATTCGGTGACATGCTC
Organism: Alphaproteobacteria bacterium; assembly: GCA_016869315.1. GTDB lineage: Bacteria > Pseudomonadota > Alphaproteobacteria > Rhodospirillales > Rhodospirillaceae > VGEM01. The sequence continues at coordinate 6,973 of VGEM01000168.1, forward strand.
GGCGGCACGGCGTGATCGCGCCTGGGCGCGCCTTGCGACCGACCTCGACACGGCCAAGCTTGCCGCCATGACCACCGTCGAGCCGCTGTCGAAGATCAAGCAATTGGCCGAAGACATCCTCAAGGGCGAAGTGCGCGGCCGCGTCGTCGTCGACGTGGCCAAGTAGTCACCTTTCAGATTCTTCATCCAGCCGACGTTGTGTTGGTCGATTGTGCATCTATTTGACGCACGGGTCCCGGCCCCTCTGGCAGCCGAGGCGTCGGCTGCGATGTCGGAACCTTCCACTCACTCGCGCGCACGCGGCGCCCCTTCGCTGAAGGGTCATGGAAGGTGCCGTCATGGAAGCATCGCTCTGGATGTGGCGTGGATTTACGCTGTTTGTGTTGCTCTTGCTGGCCTTCGATCTTGGTGTGCTGCAGGAGCGCCGAGAGGTCGGCGTCACCGAGGCCCTTAAGCTCAGCCTCGGATATGTCATCCTTGCGCTGATCTTCAATGCCGGCGTGTTCTGGTATTTTGGCGAATCCAAAGGCCTCGAATTTCTCACCGGCTACGTCATCGAGAAAAGCCTTAGAGCGTTTCCCGATTAGATGGAATAACCCGAGCTGTTGAAGTAAGCGGCGCATTCTCGCTTTGTGATCGTTTTTATGATGCGGCCTATTGCGTGGGTCAGAGCATCGATCGATCTGGTGGCTGC
>VGEM01000169.1 GCA_016869315.1 Alphaproteobacteria bacterium
CAGGTCGGCGACGACATGCTCGTCCCACAGTTTGTCGATGAGTGTGCGGCCCATGGCATGGCTTGTTCTTATGACGGCGCGGTATAGCGCGGCGGCCGAGGATTTCAAAGGGCTTGGAACTGAGTGACAACCTGAACAACTTACCTAGGATATCGCGATAGTCAGGGAGGAATTGATGCCTCGTGTTGGAACCATGGTGCGCACGGCGGTGATGGTCTCGGACCTTGAGCGCTCAACCGCCTTCTATCGGGACATTCTGGGTCTCAATGGCATCTATGCCGAAGGTGAGCTGACCCATCCCGCCGGCGCCAAATTGATCGGCATGCCGGTCGGGGCTCGCGTTCGGTATCGCATTGTCAAAGCCGAAGGCCCCAATCGCGGGATGGTCGGGCTGTTCGAGATCAGCAACCCCTCGCCGCCCGGCATGACCAAGCGGCGCGATGGCGTCAATGTCGGCGAGGCTGTGATGGTGTTCTATTGCGACGACACCGAGGCCGTCCACAAGAGGCTCATTGCCGGCAACCACACGGTCGTGTGCCCACCGACCGTACTCGAAGTCCGCCCCAAGGCCGGGGTCATCGGCGCCGAGGGCCGGAGCCAACCCGAGATGGTCTTCGCCGACCCCGACGGCATGCTGATCAATCTGATCCAACGCCATCCGGACGATCCGCGATAGCTTCGGCGCACCTTACGGAAACCGCTGGAACCTCCTATTCTGCGACCGCGTCAACACATCATCACCCCAGGTTTCCGTGCCCGCGCGTTACCCAATTCGCCGTCCAGCCCTCGATCCGCTCGAACTGCCGACTCAAACTGGTTCGTTTTATCCGAAGCCGCTCGATCAGGTGGTCAATGGCCGTCTCAAGCGACGCGTCGGTCACGCGTTGGGGCTGACTGACCTTGGCGTCAGCATCACGGTCCTGATGGCGGGCGCTTCGACCGCGCTTCGCCACTATCACACCGGGAACGACGAGTTCGTCTACGTGATCGACGGCGAGGTCAGTTTCATCAGCAATCGCGGCGAACAGGTTCTTTCGACCGGCATGTGCGCCGGGTTCCCAAAGGGAAAGAAAGACGGGCATCATTTCGTCAACAAGGGCGATCGTCCGGTGCAGATTCTCGAGGCCAGCACCAACACGCTGCCCGATAGCGTTGTCTATCCTGACAACAAGCTGTTCCTCACCCTCGACGCCAAGCGCAACGCTACGTTTATCAACAAACCGATCAAGGCAGCGGCAACAAATGCAAGCAAATCCAGGAAGAAAAAACGTGGGAAATCCGGCCATCGTCGCACTGCTGATCGGCACGGCTCCGGCGGCCGCGGCGGCCACGTCGGCGCACGGGCGCATGCTCGATCTGACCAAGCCCGCCGACATCATTGAGGCTGAAATCCGGCTTGGCTGCTCGCCCGATCCCAACAAACCGCGCATTAGCTGGATGACCGGCAAGATCATCGGCCGCCGTCAGGGCGAGCCTGATCGCCATCTGATCGATGTCCAGGGATACAACGCCCGCGCCTGCAGCACTGTGACCGACCCCAAACGTGGACCCGGATATCGCTCGGTGACGCGCGAAATCATGTTCTACCTCGACCCCGTCACCGGCAAGATCATCGACACCTGGGCCAATCCCTATACCGGCGAAACGGTCGAGGTGATTCATATGTTCAACGATCCCGTCAACATGGCCGAGCCGAAGCACGCGCTGGCCAAGGACGGCAAGCCGGTCGCCTGGAACGGCCGCATCGTTGACGGTCTGGCTGTTGCGCAAAACATGAACTCGTTTTTCCGCGACGGCCCCTTGAGCGGCGATTATCAGGACTATGTCGGCGGCAAATATGCCGTGGTCGAAGTCTCGACCATGGTCATTCCCGCCGCCGATTGGCTCGACACCGACAAGCCGACCCCGGTCAAAGGAACGTCGAGTTGGACACTCGTGTCGCCGTGGCTGCCGAGGATGAGGATGGCCGGGCGCGAAGGTCAAACCGTTCTGTCGGCCACATGGTTCTCGGGCGGCACGCTCAATGACGTGCCCGAGCCGGCGCGGAGCGAGATTCGAAACAAACACCCGATCTTCGCCGTCGCCCCGCCGCTCGACGACACACGGCCGCCGGTCACGTCCTGGAACGCCGCCAAAAAGGCCATCGACGCCAAGCGGAAGTGAACGCGGACCTATTGCGCTTCGATATCGGCTAACGCCCTCAGCGTCGCGTCGACGACAAGATCGTGCTGCCGGCTTTGGCTGATCTCGGGCGCCCAATCCTCTTGGTATCCGCCGCCGGTGAAGGAACCGAAGTACATGTGGATGCCGCCCGGGATCGCCACCCAGTGGCTGCCGGCGGGGAACATACCGCGCTGGCGGGCGAAGGACTCGGGCGGCAATCCATCCAATTTCGCCCGATGAATTTGCCAGACCGGCTTTGGAAAGTCCGCGAGGCTCGCGAATGCCGGCGGGTAAGAATCCCAGATGATCACGCCACCGACGGCATCAGGATGGTCATGCGCAAAGATCGATGCCGACGTGCCGCCGACGGAGTGACCGACAATGGCCCAGCGCTTCACATCCGGATGCTTGGCTTGAATGCGCGCAGCCCGTTCCGGCGCGAGGATCGCCAGATTGAACGGCATTCTGACAATGACGACACGGTATCCGGCCGCGGCCAAGCGTGTGAGCACCGGCGCGTAGCCACGGACGTCGGTAAAGGCGCCCGGATAGACAATGACTCCGAGCGGCTTCGGCGAACGAAGCGGTCGGAACTCCAGATCATCACCATCTTCGACGCCGACATCGTTGTCGGAGACAGTTGCCGCAATCGCCTCCGGCGCCGCGGCGGCATGGCGGCTGATCTGCTGCTGCCACGTGACCGCAAGCACCAGAACGATGAGCGCCGCGATGCCGATTAGAACTCGGCGAAGCAATTTCACGATTGGGCTCGCGCGCCGGCCGATGCCGGCCGAATGTCGTTAATACCCCAGAACTCAAGTTCGCGCTCGAAGGTCCACAGCGGATGGACACGTTCGAGATCGGCAAGGTCGGCGGTGGAGGCAAAGTCATAGCCATTGCCACGGGCGTTGTACCATTGCGAGTAGCTCAAAGGATAAACCACTTCTTCAGTCACGCGGCTCAACACTTTCATCAACCACGTCGGAAACGGCCGATAATGGAACTTCGTTCCGTGGCGATTGCTGCGCTCGGCAATCTCCACGAGCTGATGCCCGGTCACCGCCGACGACGCTATCGACAACGTTTCGTTTGCAAACACGTCGGGATAATCGAAACACGTGCCGACCCACTTGCCGACGTCGCGAACATCAACCCAATTGACCATGAAGTCGGGATCGGTGATGCCGGGAATATTACCCTCGGTGATCATGGTTCGCGACATCCGGCCGCGGCCGCGGAAGTGCTGCTGCGCCGTGTAGTCGACCCGGTGCATGGCGTAGTAATAAGCCGGGCGATGGATACAGGTGACGTTGATGCCCTGCCCCCGCAGAAAGTCGCTGAGGCGCAGTTTCTGATCGATCCACCAGGGAATTGTTGGGGCGTTGTCGGCAATACCTGTCACTTTGTCGGTCGGAAAGATCAGCGTGATCACTTGACGGACGCTGGGCGTCGCGTGCAACGCAGCGACAGCCGCTTGCACCTGCCGCATGACGACAGCACGCCCACCAACCGGGTCGTTGCCGTGATTGGTGATCTTGCCGGCCTTACTTGTGTTAGCCGTGTTGTAGAGCACGACGCCGGCGCAGTCCGCGAAAGCCCGCTTCAGGTCATCGGCCGAATTCATGTCGACGCCGGGATGTAGCGTCAGCAGCCCGGGATCGGCTGCCTCGGTATTCTTGAGCAATGATTCGAGCCGGGCCGCAGCCTGAGTCCCCGGCGTGCGATAGAGCGCGCGCACGCGAAACCGCCGCGTCGCGACCAGCTCCTCGACAATGGCGTAACACTCCCACCCCGTCGCACAGGTCACCGCAATCAGCGGTTTGTCGGCAAGTCGCGATTCGACAGGAGAAGTGCCGCGCAGTTTGCGTTGGGCAAGCAGCGCGTCAATCAGCCGCTTGTTGTTTGCTTTGATGGCGCGCTGCGCCAGACTGACCGCGGTGTCTCGATCCATCATCCGCTTCCTTGCTGGGGCCGTCTATCAATGCGGCCGTTGGGGCTGGGTGGGCGCGTCGTCACGGGTTGTGATGGTTGCACCCGGTTTCATAGCCCCGCTCGCAATCGCTGTCAGAGACTCGACGGTGGCGAGATGGCAATAACTTTGTCCTCTCACGATCTCGGGCAGGAATATGGTGTACCAGCGATCGTAATCCTGGAACAAACCAGGCGCGTTGACGTGAATGGCACCATCCTCGCCAACAAAGGTCGCGCGAAAATCGCTGAGGTAGTCCCGGCCGGTGATGTACGGCTCAACCTGATCGATCACGAACGCCGCCGCGCGGTCGGCCGCGGCGGCCTCGCCTTCGCCGCGAAGCTCGGCCACTGCCTGAGCGCGAACCAGTTCGGCGATGTCAGGGCAGAATTTCTGCGCACCGGCGGCGGCCGAGCCATGGATCGCGCGCAAATGAGCCGCCGTTTTCATTTTGCACGACACGACAACCGGTACATCGCCGGCGTAGGTCACGACCTGGTAAATCTTGAGCGGATCGATGGAGGGCTTCGAGTGCCGATAGGACGGCATATCGGCGAAGACCTCGTTCTCGCCGACCATCGATGTCGAGGAGATCTGCTGCTGCACGGCGACACAGAACTGCGGCGATGTGCTGGGCGGCAGCGACTGTCCGGCTGCCATCGCTGGCGCCGCAAGAATCGTCACGACCAACAAAATGCGGTTCATCACGCTCGACCTGCCATCGGGGCCGTCTCGCGACGGCCCTGACGATTGTCCATTCAGGATCCGGGCTGCTTCGGCGGCGCCGGCTTTTGCGTCCGCGCGTAGTTCTCGATCGACGACAGGCTGGGACCCTGGTCGGTCTCGGGCGCGGTCAGGAATTTGGGATCGTTGGCCTTGGTGTGATCCAGCAGCTTCTTGGGAATCGAGTTCATATCGTCGAAGCCGCCCATGTAGGTGACGTAAGTAATGTGGCCCTGCATCTGCCCGTTCAGCATCCACGGCAGCCATGGCGTGATGCGGTTCCAGGTACCGGTATACTCGACCGAAGTCTTGGCCGGGTCAGCCATGTCCTCGACGCGAATGACATAGCGGTACATTTCCGACGCACGCAGCATCTTGCCCGCCGACTCGCGCGGCCACTTCTCGGGGTCGAGGGCGTTCGGATAAAACAGGTGAATGTCGGTCTCGAGCATCAACGTCGTTTTGCTGGCGATCGTCCATTTGAGCAGGAAAGGCCGCTTTGGCGGCTTTTCCGTATTGAGACCACCGAAGCTCGGCGGATCGGGATAGGTGTCGGCGATCGCGTAGTTGAATGGATCGTTGGTGATGTTGACCACCTTCACCGTTTCGTTGTTGTAGGGATTCATCCACTCTTTCAGATACTGGCCGGTCTTGAGATCGGTGTAGTAGCCGACCTCGCGGAGCAGCTTCATGTAGTTGTTGTCGGCGTTGCGCTGCAGGCGGCAGGCCGACGCAACCTCGAAGCCGAACAGCTCGCGCACCCGCTCGCCGTCCTTGGTGCCGAGGCAAATACCGTGAACCCAGCCGTACTTGGTCTTGGAGGTGTCGGTGTTGCCCTGGAGCTTGGCATAGGCCTCGCGATTCCAGATCGGGTCGTTGAATTTAAACGATGCGATGGCCTTGTCGTAATCGTAGCCCGGCGTCGCGGCGAATGCGGGCACGCCAAGACCCGCGATCATGCCCCCGGCGGCGCCAATGAGGCCGCGACGGTCGATACTGGTATCGGTCATGGGAAAACTCCTTTTCTGAGGATGCCGAAAGTTGGCCGGACCATGGCGACGGCGGCGGGCGCGGTCAACGACGCCCCTTCCCCTAACCACGTGCCGGATTATTCGTGCCGTAAAGCCTCAATTGGGTCGAGACGCGCCGCCCGGCGCGCCGGCATGAAGCCGAAGACCACGCCAACGGCCGCGGAAAACGCGAATGCCGTCATGACCGTCGAGGGCTGCAATATGAACGGAACGTTGAGTGCCGGCGCGATGGCGGCGGCGCCCAGCAGCCCCAGTAGGATTCCGACCAAGCCGCCAAAGGCCGACAGCATGGCCGCCTCGATCAGAAACTGAAGCATCACTTCCTTCTCAAGCGCACCAATGGCGAGCCGGATGCCAATCTCGCGCGTCCGTTCGGTAACCGACACCAACATGATGTTCATGATCCCGATGCCGCCGACCAGAAGACTGACGGCGGCGATGGCGCTGAGAAACCCGGTCAAGACGCCGGTGGTGGATTGCACCATGGTCGAGACTTCGGTCATATCGCGCACATTAAAGTCGGACTGCGCGTCGTCCGCGATCTGCCGGCGTTCCCGCATCAGCTTTTCGACCTCGGTCTTGACCAGGCCGATCTCTTCTGGCGTGCGCGCCGAAAGGTAGACGTTGTCCACCCGGGTGTTGCCCGACAGCCGGCGCTGGAACAAGCGGATCGGCACAACGATGATTTCGTCCTGGTCGCCGCCGAACATCGCCTGGCCCTTTGACTCGAGCGATCCAATGACGACGCAATTGACCTTGCCGATGCGCAGCGTGGCCCCGATCGGCGATTGATTGTTGAACATGTCGCGCTTGACGGAACTGCCGACGATGCAACTCGCCTTGCCGGAGCGGACTTCGCTGGCCGTGAACAGCCGGCCTTCCACGACCTTCCAGTTCCGAACCGAACTGAAATCGCTGTCGCTGCCCATGATGTTGATGCGGCGGTTCTCGTTGCCGACCACGACCTGCGTCGGACGCATATTGACGGGTGTCGCGCCGCCAAGACCCTCGACCTCGCGCCGGATCGCCGCAAGGTCAAACAGATCGAACGGCGGGGACGTCACCGACTGACCGCCCATGCGATTGCCGGCGCCGGGCGACAGCACCAGCATGTTCGAGCCCATCTTGCTGATTTCGTCCTGAACCTGACGCGTCGTACCCGCGCCAAGCGTGACGATGATGATCACGGCCGCGACGCCGATGATAATGCCGAGCACCGTCAGGCCCGAGCGAAGCAGATTCCGGCGAATTTCACGGAGCGACATCAGGAGGGTGTTGATCAGCATGGTCAGGCCCCCTTGCGCCGGTCGCGTTGAATCTTGCCGTCGCGGAATTCGAGCCGGCGATGGGCGTAGGCGGCGATATCTTCCTCGTGCGTGACCAGGGCTACCGTGATGCCCTGGTCGCGATTGAGCCGCGTAATCAATTCCATGATTTCGTGGCTGCGGGCGGTATCGAGGTTACCGGTCGGTTCGTCGGCCAATAGCAAGGACGGCCGCGTGACGATGGCGCGCGCGATGGCAACGCGCTGTTGCTGCCCGCCCGACAGCTCGGCCGGCGTGTGATGTTCGCGCCCGAGCAAACCAACTTCCTCCAACGCCGCCATCGCCATTTCACGGCGCGTTTTTTTGTCAATGCGCTTGTAGATCAGCGGCAGTTCGAGATTTTCGAGGGCCGTGGTGCGAGCCAGCAAATTGAAACCCTGGAAGACGAAGCCAAGAAAATGACGCCGCAACAGCGCCCTTTG
>VGEM01000170.1 GCA_016869315.1 Alphaproteobacteria bacterium
TCGTCGCAACCGACCAGTCCGCCAATGCCGGCCTCCGGCATGCGCCCGCTGAACGCGCTGATCGTGTGCGTCGCGTATGTCATCGCCTATGTGGCATTCGACCGGGTCAGCTATGTTGCCCCGGTCGCGCCGTTCGGGATCACGCCGTGGAATCCGCCACCGGCGTTGAGTATCGCCTTGATCGCATGGCTTGGCGCCCGCTATTGGCCGGCGCTGATGATCTCCGCCATCGCCGCGGAGTATGTCGTTCGCGATTTTGCCGCGCCGCTGGCCTTCACGATCGTCAACGCCGCCGTCATGACGCTCGGATACGTCACGGTCGCAACGCTGCTCAAGCGAATCGTCGGCACCGACTTCGATATCCGTTCGCGTCGCGACCTGCTGTGGTTCGTCCTGATCGTCGCCGTCATCACGTTGCCGATCGCCGCCACCTACATCGCGATTCTCACAGGGCCGAACTTGCTCGAGGTCGAGGACTTGTGGCGGAATATCCTCACGCTCTGGGTCGGCGACTTTATTGGCATCATCGTGTTCTTTCCGGCGTTTCTGCTGCTTCGGCGGATACCCCGACGCGTCGCCTGGCCGAATTGGCCGGTCGCCGCCGAATTCGCGGCTCAAATCCTGGTTGTCGTCGCTGCTCTTGTCCTGTTGTATCGAGCCGACCCGGATACACAGTTCAGGTTGTTCTATCTCTTGTTCCTGCCGACCATCTGGGTCGCCATCCGCCACGAGTTCCCCGGTGCCGTCATAACCTCGTGCGCCATCCAGATTGGCCTGATCATCAAGGTGACAGCCGCGGGACAATCCGAGTTTCCCGCGGTCGAGCTGCAGAGCCTGATGATGACGCTGACCGTCACCGCATTGTTCCTGGGCGTCGTGTCGACCGAACGACGCGTCGCGACCGAAGCATTGCGTGAACGCGACGAGGAAATGAACCGGATGCTCAGGCTGGCCGCTGTCAGCGAAATGTCGTCGGCCGTCGCTCACGAACTCAATCAGCCGCTGGCCGCCATCGCCAACTACGTCCGCGCCGCGGCGATGCTGGTTCGTGACCCCGAGAACCGTGACCCTGCCCTTCTGGGTGAAACCCTGACCAAGACGGTTCAGGAGGTCGATCGCGCCGGCCGGGTGATGCATCGGCTGCGCGACTTTTATCAAACCGGAGCCGGTCGTCTGGAGGCGATTTCCATCGACCGTGTTGTCGACGATGCCGTTGCGCCCCTCCAATCGCGCCTCAAGCGTCATGGCATCGCGCTGGAAGTGCATGTGTCAAAGCTGATCCCGGAGGTCTTCGGCGATCGCGTTCAGTTGGCGACGGTGATTCACAACCTCGCCGCTAACGCGATCGATGCGATCGCCGGCGATGCCGCGCCTGATGCCCCGCCTCCCAGGATCGAAGTCGCCGCCGGAGCGCGAGGAGCGCTTCTCGAAATCGCTGTCAGCGACAACGGTCCGGGAATATCCGGCGAGATCGCCGGTCAGGTGTTCGAGCCCTTTGCGACCACCAAGCGGGAAGGCCTCGGGCTTGGCCTGACCATCAGCCGCACGATTGTCGAGGCGCACGGCGGGCAAATCAGTGTCGAGGCGAATCCGGAGCGCGGCGCGAAGTTCGTAATTTCGCTTCCATTGTCGGCCCCACGGGACGTGCCATGACCGCGATCGTTCACATTGTCGACGACGACGCGGCATTCAGGGACTCGCTTGCTTTGATGCTGAGGCTGAAGAAGTTCAAGACCGCCGAGTTTTCGTCGGCCGAGGACTTTCTGGCGAAGGTCGGCCCCGACGCCCGCGGGTGTCTGCTTGCCGACGTTCAGATGCCCGGGATGTCGGGACTGGAACTTCAGGCTGTGCTGGCGCAGCGCGGGATCGCGCTGCCGACCATCATCATTACTGCCTATGGCGACGTGGCGACGGCACGCGCCGCGCTCAAAGGCGGCGCCGTCGACATCCTCGAGAAGCCGCTCGATGAGGAAGCGCTTGAGCGGATCGTGTCGATGGCGCTGGATCGAAACGCGGAGTCGGTCAACCGTGCCGCGCACGACGCCGACGTCGCGTCACGCATCGACCGTTTGACGCCTCGTGAACGCGAAGTCCTCGATCTCGTCGTCGCGGGTCGTCACAATCGCGAGATCGCGGTGACGCTCGGCATCAGTCCGCGAACGGTCGAAGTCTTCAAGGCGCGCATGATGGAAAAAATGCGTGTCAACCGGATCCCGGACTTGATCAGGCTTGTGATTTCTTTGGCGCCGGCCGGTCATTCGACATAGGGGATGCCCCTACGGCGGCTCCGTACGGTGCCGGCCGAATTTATCTTTCAGGGTCAAGTGGTTAAGTAGCAGCGACTCCGGCCAACGTCTGGCCGGTCTGGTTTTTTTGAGGTCGCCATGACGGACCATGCCGCTATTTCCACCTATGACGTTTCGCGTGGTCGCGACGGACGCTCGCTGTTTGCGGCGGTCTACGCCAATTTCATGGGCGATGCGCCCAGCTGGTACAAGCAGACGGTCGTAGCGCTCCTCGCCATCAACCCGTTTTTGCTCGCCTCCCTTGGGCCGGTCGTGACCGGATGGGCGATCGTCGCTCAGTTCATCTTCATGCTGGCGATGTCGCTCAAGTGCTATCCGCTGCTGCCCGGTGGGCTGCTCGCGATCGAAGCGGTCATGATCGGGCTGACCGATGTCGGGGCGGTGTACAATGAGACCGTGCATGGTTTGCCGGTGATTCTCCTGATCACCTTCATGGTGGCGGGCGTGTACTTCCTGCGCGACATGCTGTTTTTCATGATGGCCCGCCTGCTGTTGGCAGTGCGCCACAGGGTCGTGCTGTCGGTGCTCATTTGTTTCACGATCGCGATCTTGTCGGCGTTTCTCGACGCTTTGACCATCCTCGCGGTTCTGGTCACCGTGTCGGCAAGCTTCTACGAGGTCTATCACCGCGTCAGCAGCGCCCATAAGCTTGAGCCGGGCCAGGCTGAACATCACAAAGTCGAGCTTGAACAGTTTCGCGCGTATCTGCGTGGAATGCTCATGCATGCGTCGGTCGGCACGGCGATCGGCGGTGTCGCGACGCTGGTCGGCGAACCCGAGAATATCATTATCGGTGCCGCGGCCGGATGGGACTTCGGTCAATTCTTCATTGAAGTGGCCCCGGTGTCGGTGCCCGTATTTTTCGCAGGCCTGATCACGTGCGCCGTGCTCGAGCATTTTCGTGCTTTCGGTTACGGCGCGGAGTTGCCGCGAGGCGTTTACGAGATCCTTCGCCAGCATGACGCGGAAACGTCGGCCCGCATGACGATACGCGACAAGGCAAATCTCGTCGTTCAAGGGGCGGTTTGCGCGGTGCTGATCGTGGCGCTCGCGCTGCATATCGCCGAAGTCGGCCTGGTCGGCCTCGCCGTGATCGTCCTTGCCGCAACCCTGACCGGCATCAACGAGGAGCACAAGTTGGGCAAGGCGTTCGAAGCCGGCCTGCCATTTGCGTCGCTGCTCATCGTGTTCTTCGCCATCGCGGCGATGATTCACGATCAGCATCTGTTCGAGCCGGTTATTACCTTTGTGCTCGGCCTCGAAGGATATGTGCGCCTCCTGATGGTCTACCTGTCGAACGGCGCGTTGTCCGCCATCAGCGACAACGTGTTCGTGGCGGCGGTTTACATCGGCGCGGTGAAGGACGCGTTCGCCAATGGGCTGATCGATCGCGAGCAGTTCGAGGATCTCTCGGTCGCCGTCGTGATGGGAACCGGTATTCCCGCGATGGCCACGCCCAATGGACAGGCCGCGTTTCTGTTCCTGTTCACGTCGAGCATCGCCGGGCTCATCCGCCTTTCCTACGGGCGGATGGTTTGGATGGCGCTGCCCTACGTGATTGTCACCAGCATCGTGGCGGCGCTTGCCGTCAACCTGCTGGTTTAACCTGGTTACTAGATTTGAAAGGAGACGAGCCATGTCGGAAGCAATCCTGTCAACCGGTGCAAACAATCTCGGTGGTGATAGGCGTTCCGCGCCGCCAGTGGCCCACGAAGCCGTGCCGGAAGCGATGGATGCGGTGTGGAGAATCGTCGGCGCGGCCGCAGCGATGACGGCCGCTGCTGCTGCCATGGTTGCGATGGCGTGGTGGGGAGCGGCAAACCTTGAAACGCCTCCGTCGTGCGATCTCGGGCCGGGCGCGCGCTGCATCGGGGCGAATCTGAGCCACCTGTCGGCACCGGGCGCCAACCTTGCGGGCGCGGATTTCTCCGGCGGCGTACTCGCTCACGCGTACTTGAAGGGTGCGAACTTGTCCGGGGCAAATCTTCGCGGCACCGACCTCAGATACGCAATCCTGACCGGCGCCAATTTGACCGGCGCGGACTTGACCGGCGCGCAGCTCGGGCATGTCCACGGCGAGCAGGCGCAACTTCCGGGAGCGATCCTCCGGGGCGTCGACGCCAGGCGCTCGAACTTCGGCATGGCGCATCTCGAAGGCGCGGACATGTCCGAGGCGAAATTGCGTCGCGCCACGTTCGCCGGGGCCGATCTCGAGGGCGCGATCCTGACCAAGGCCGACATGACGGGACTTCGCCTCGACATGGCGAGCTTGAAGAACGCCAAGATCGATCAGGCGACAGTCGACGGCGTGTCATGGTTTGGGGTGTTACTGGCGGGCGCCGTCGCGCATGACGGCAAGGTGTGCGGCGAAGGATCGATTGGGCGGTGCCGTTGAGTGGGCGCGGGTCGAAGCGCCCCACTCCTTCTACCCCTATACGGCACAAATCGATCATTTCGTCGCGAGCGCGGCCGAAGGCGGTCCTCCCCGGACCGCCTTCGGCCATCGCCGCGCAATAAATAGGGCCGTACCCTATTTTTGAGTAAAATTACTTATTTGGGCCGATGGTCTGGCCGTTGAGATCGCAGGTCGGGCTGACGAGCTTTAAGACGTGCGGCAGCAGCGACTCGGGCAGCGGATGCTGCAGCGGGTCCTCGCCCGGAAAGGCATCGGCGCGCATCTTGGTGCGGACGACGCCGGGATCGAGAATGTTGACCCGCATTTTGGTGTGGCCGACCTCGTTGGCGTAGATCTTCACCATCCGTTCGAGCCCGGCTTTCGACACCGCGTACGGCCCCCAATACATGCGATTGGTGTGCGCCGCGCCCGAGGTGACGAAAATCGCGCGGCCGGCGTCCGACGCGCGCAGCAGCGGGTCGAAGGCGCGGATCAAATGCCAGTTGGCGGTGAGATTGACCGCCATCACGTCGTCCCACTGTTTCGCCGTGTACTGATGCATGGGCGAGAGCTGTCCGACCATGGCCGCATTACCAACCAGTATATCGAGCCGCTTGTAGCGCTGAAACAGCGCGGCGGCGGTGGCGTCGATCTTCGGGTAGTTGGCGATGTTCTCGGCGACCAGCACGGCCGGCTGGCCGGACACGGCGCGGATTTCATCGTCCAGAGATTCGAGATCCTTGGTCGAGCGCGCGAAGGCAACCACGGTTGCGCCCTCGCGCGCGAGCCCAAGCGCCACCGCCCGGCCGATGCCGCGCGAGGCACCGGTCACCAGCGCGATCCGGCCGGCGAATTGTCCCGACATCATCGAACTCAAGCCGGTTCTTGCAGCAGCGAGAGCTGCTTCGGCTGCGTGCCCGACTTGTTATCGGTGAGGGGCGTCGGATAGTCGCCGGTGAAACAGGCGTCGCAGTACTTCGGCCTGTCGGCCAGGCGCCTCGCCTCGCCGACAGCGCGATAAAGTCCATCGATCGAAATATACGCGAGACTATCGACGCCAAGCAGCTTCGCCATCTGCGACACGTCGTATTTGGCGGCGAGCAGTCCATCATACGACGGCGTATCGATGCCATAGAAGCAGGGGTGCGCGGTCGGCGGCGAGGAGATCCGCAAGTGCACTTCCCTGGCGCCGGCCTGGCGCACCATGTCGACAATCTTGATCGACGTGGTGCCGCGCACGATGGAATCGTCGACCAGCACGACCCGCTTGCCGTCGAGGATCAGGCGATTGGGGTTGTGCTTGCGCTTGACGCCCAGGTGACGGGTCTTGTCGGTCGGCTGAATGAACGTGCGGCCGACATAGTGATTGCGGATGATGCCGTACTCGAAGGGCTTTCCACATGCCGCCGCAAAGCCAAGCGCCGCCGGCACGCCGGAATCCGGCACCGGCACAACCACATCGCAGTCGACCGGCGACTCGCGCGCCAATTCGGCGCCGATCTTTTTGCGGACCTCGTAAACGCTGTGACCTTCGGCAATCGAATCCGGCCGCGCGAAGTAGATGTATTCGAAGACGCAGAACCGCGCGCTTTGCTTGGGGAACGGTTTCAAGCTGCGTACGCCGTCCTTCGAAACGATCACCACTTCGCCCGGCTCGACGTTGCGCACGAACTCGGCGCCGATGATGTCGAGCGCGCAGGTTTCGGAACAAAGGATGTAGGCCCTGTCGAGCCTGCCCAGGATCAATGGCCGCACACCCAAGGGGTCGCGCGCGCCGATCATGGCCGAGTTGGTGAGGCAGACAAACGAGTACGCGCCTTCGATCTGGCGGAGCGCGTCGACCAGGCGGTCCTCGACGGTCGTCTGCGCGCTCACGGCAATCAGGTGCGTCACCACTTCGGTGTCGGACGTCGACTGAAACAGGCAACCGCGCTTCTGAAGGTCGCGGCGGAGCGTGAGGCCGTTGGTGAGGTTGCCGTTGTGGGCGACGGCAAAGCCCGAGAACTCGAACTCGGCAAACAGCGGCTGCACGTTGCGAAGGATGGTGTCGCCGGTGGTCGAGTACCGCGTGTGCCCGATCGCCATGCCGCCCTTGAGGCGCGACATCACCGCGTCGTCGCGGAAGTTTTCGGACACGTGTCCCAGTCCGCGATGGCTATGGAACTGCCGACCGTCGTAGGTGACGATGCCGGCCGCTTCCTGGCCGCGATGCTGCAACGCATGGAGGCCAAGGGCGGTGTGCGCGCCGGCGTCGTTGTCGCCGAAAATGCCGAACACGCCGCATTCCTCGCGCGGATGATCGCCGTCGGCGAAGGGGTCGGTGGTCAACGCGGTGTCGGACAACTCGGTCACTGCGGCGGCGCCTCCGGCGCGGGCGCCGACTCCAGCATTTTCTGCAAGTCCATCAGCTTGCTGGGGTCGATATTGCCGCCCCGCACCAGGCTTTCGAGCTGGTTGATCATGCCGGGATCGATGCCCTTCTGCGCCGCCATCTCCTTGGCCTTGGCGATCTTGGCGGCGTCCAACTGTCCGCTGCCGAGCAGGCGCTGAGCCTCGGCCTTGGCGCGGGCCTGGAGCGCCGGGTCATTCATCAGCCGCTCGGCCGCCTGCTTCTGCTGCGGGTTCAGCCGGCCGCTGTCGATCATCTGTTTCAGCTGCGACATCCCGGCCTGTTCCAGCGCCGGCGTTTCGAGCAGGCGCTGCAATTGGTTCCGTTCTTGCTCGCCGTAGGCGGGCGCGCCGCCATCCTTGGCCGCGCCGGCGGCGGCAGGCGCCGGTTGCATGATCTTGTTCAGCGTGTCGGCAGCCTCGACCGCGCCCTTCGCGGTCTCGGCGGCGGTCTTGGCTTTCTCTTCGGCGGCCATGAACGACTTCGGCATCAGCGCCTTGAGTTCGTCGGAGGCCGTCTGCG
>VGEM01000171.1 GCA_016869315.1 Alphaproteobacteria bacterium
CTCAACAAGAGCCGGTAAGATGCATAGGCGCTTATAGAACAACTCGGGCGCTGTCCTGGTGGGGCCCCGGCGACTCTTACATCCTCACATTGACGGTCACGCCGCACTGGCGTGGATCGCCCACTTGGGTTACGCCCGCGCGGCCTGCGCTGATCTGTTGCACGTGCGAGCGATACTCCTTGTCTGTCACGTTCTTGCACCAGCCCGACAGTCCCCAGGGGCCGTTAGCCGAGTCAAAACCGAGGCGAAGGTCGAGGAGGCCGTATCCGGGCTCCAGGCTCGCGGGCGGTTCGTTGATGTCGTAAAATTGCTTGGTGACGTGCCGGTAGTCGGCGCGCAAGCTGAGATCACCCGCGTTGCCGACCGGGAACTGGTAATTGCCCGAAAGGCCAATGGTGGTCTTGGGCGAGCGTGGCAGCACCGTGCCGATAATCGTCGTTGAACCAGGAACGACGCCGACGATCTCGGCATCAAGCGTCGCCAGGAAGCCCGACAGCCTCAGGCCTTCGACGGGCGCGACGATAAATTCAGCTTCGACCCCTTTGATGCGTGCCTTCGCGGCGTTGATGATATTGACGATGGCGCTGCTTTCGTCGCCGGGGATCGTCAGTTTGCGGTCACGCAACTGAAGGTCTGTGAAATCGAGGCGGAATGCAGACACGTTTAGTTGGACGCGATCGTCCGCTATGCTGGTCTTGGCGCCGATTTCGTAGTTCCAAGCTTTCTCCGGGTCGAACAGCGTCGTCGCTTCCACCGCAGTGGCGCCCAAACCGTTAAAGCCGCCGCTCTTGAAACCCTCCGACACGCCCACGAAAAGCAAAACGTTTTCGGATACGGAATAGTCAATGGTGCCTTTGGGCGTAAATTCCGACTACGTCCTGCCGGAGGTTGCCGAGAACGCCGCGGTTGCGGGATTCAATGTGGGTGCGCGTCCCAATGACGTTGTAATCGACGCAATCTGCGCGGGCGTGAGCGTGTTGGAGACCGCCAAGCCAAATGCTTTGTCGTCGTAGGTATAGCGCGCACCGCCCGTTAGGCGCAGATCTTCGACGATGGTGTAGGTTGCTTGACCGAAGACCGCTGTGCTCCTGGCTTTGTTGCTCTGGTCGAACAAAGGTCGTGAAAACTGGTTGTTGGACTGCCGTTCGCGGATCTGATCGCGCTGAACGTCTTCGTTGAGATAGTAGCCGCCAGCAACCCACGTGACCGTGCTGGTCTGATCGACCGACGCAATACGTAATTCAGTTGAGAATGCCGAATAGTCTTCGTTGATGATCTCGCGCGACAAGAAGCCGCGGGCCGCCGCGCCGGTGCCCGTGAGCGGGATGCCGACCAGGTCGCGATCGGATATTTAGTCGGTCTTGCGGTAGGCGGGGATAAACGTCACGAGGACGTTTTCGGTCGTAAATTCGGCCCGTACCGAAGTCGCCCAGATGTCACGATCTTGGAAGCCCTTGACGTTTGACTCCACCGTGAACAGGTCTGCCGGCGGGACGTAGTTGCCGAAGGCCGCCATCGCGGCGGCAAAATTAGCGGGCGTCGCAGCGCCGGGCGTAATGCGCGCGGCCACGCCGTCCAATTTGTCTTTGGCGCACTCGCCCGATAGAGGGACTGATAAATCGTCGTGGGGCTTGAACGACACTTGAGCGCGGACGTTTCGGCTCTTGATGCCGCCGACATCATCGACGTTCAGAAACCGATTGAAGAAATAGCCGTCGCGTTCCTTGATGCTGCCGGACACGCGCAGAGCGGCCGTATCAGACAGCGGCTGGTTGGCGACGGCGCGAGCCTCAATCAGTTCATGCGTGCCAACGCTGACCTGGCCCTTGAACAGTTGATCGGGTCCCGGCTTTGCGGTGATCAGGCTGATTGCCCCGCCAACCACGTTCCGGCCGAACAGAGTGCCCTGAGGTCCACGCAGTACCTCGACGCGCTCCAGATCGAACATATCAAATGTGGAGGCGCCGGCGCGACCGACATAGACTTCATCGACGAACACCGTCACCGACCGATCACTGCCGGCTTCGCGGTCGCCCGAGCCGATGCCGCGGATCGTCAGTTCGGGTTCCGACGGGTTCTGCTGGCCAATCGTGAAGTTGGGCGTGCGCAGGGCGATGTCGTTCAAGCCGACAATCCTGGCCTTCTCAATCGTGTCTGCGCTCAAGGCCGTGACCGCCAATGGCACGTTCTGCAGGCTTTCGGTCCGCTTCTGCGCGGTGACAACGATCTCTTCAATTTGCGCCATGGCGGGCGCCGTAACCAACGCCGTCGTTACTGCCAGCAGGCGCGCGTAAATTCGAACAGACATAGAACCGGCCCCCCGAGAACTTGACCAACAAAATTGCGTCTCGCATAGTTGTCCTGTTGTCCGTATAAGTCAACACCATGCCCTCTTTTTCGAACCTCCGTCGCACCTTCCTGTTCGTGCCGGGCAATCGGCCTGACCGCTTCAGCAAAGCCGCAGCCGCAGGCGCCGACATGATTTGCCTCGACCTCGAGGACTCTGTGCTGGCGTCGGAACGAGACTCTGCGCGCATCGCGATTCTGGATTTTCTCCGCGCCAAGCCCGACTCCTGCGAAGTCGCGGTCCGCATGAATACGTTGCGTTCCCGGGCGGGCATGACCGATGCACTAGCCTTGGCGGATGCCGGTGCAGACATTATTGCCGTACCGAAAGTCGAATCTGCCGCCGAAATTGGAATTTTGTCGGCGGTCTTCGCTGCAAACGTCTAATTCGTCGCTCTCATTGAATCGCTGCGCGGCCTCGATCACGCCGACGAGATTGCCGCCGCGTCGGGCGTCGCGATGGTTGGGCTCGGCACCGCCGATCTCGCCGCAGAAATGGGAGTCACAATGGACTGGGAATCCATGCAGTTGGCGCGGTTGCTTCTGATCGAGGCAGCCAAGAAAGCCAACATACAGGCGATGGATGGCGCTTGGGTCCAGCTCGCCGACATTGAGGGTCTGAAGGTCGAAACCAAACGTGCGGCGACCTTGGGCTTCACCGTCAAACCTTGCGTGCATCCCAATCAGGTCGCTGCCGTGCACGACGCGTTGACGCCGTCGGCAGAAGAGGTCGCCCAGGCCCGCATGATCACCGAAGCGTTTCAACGCGCGGGTGGAAAGGCGGTGCAGGTCGATGGGCGGATGATCGACGTGCCCGTCGCTCAGTCCGCCCGGCGAACCCTCGCGATTTGGAACAAAATCAGCGGCCAGTAGACCGCATCGTCATGTTCAGGCGCGCATCGTCGCCAGCCTGGATATTGCGTACGTATTCGATTGGATTGCCCCGGTCGCTGACGTACCGGCGCGTAAACAAAATCCCGAGGCTGCCCGGCTTGACGTTCAGCACCTTGGCTTGCGAGCCATCAACCAAGCAAGGTTCGACAGTCTGTTCCACCTGTGACGTGCGAATTCCATATCGCTTTTCGATCAGCAAGTTGAGCGTCGTATCGAGGTGCTTGAGGTCTTCGCGGATGGCTCCGTATTCGGCCGGCACATGGACATCCACCAGGGCGATCGGGCGCAGCGCCCGGCCTTTTTCGGATAACAAGATGCGCGTCGCCTGAATGCGCAATACCGGACAGCCTTTCTCGCGCTTGAGCGCATCGGCAACGACTTTGTCGGCAGGCAGATCCTCGGTGACAATCTTGGTAAGGCGGGTCAGGCGCGCGGAATGAATGAACTCGGATACTGAATCGAACGCGCAGCTGAATCGCCCTGCGTTGGGCTTCGCCGTCACGACTTCCGTGCCAATGCCACGCCGTGTCGCGACGAGGCCGATGGCCTGGAGTTGCTTGACGGCTTCACGGGCCGTGAAGCGGCTGATCTCGAATTGGGCGCAAAGCTCGGCCTCGGTTGGCAGCAACGAGCCGACCGGGTAGCGCTTCTCTGTGATGCCGGACGCGAGACGATCAGCCAGGTCGAGGTAGAGAGGTTGTCCGCGCCGCATGCCCTCCTCGCGAGTACCTTTAGATGAAGTTATCGCGCCGCAATCGGGCGATATCTCCGTCAGTATATCCAATGCCACGGAGGATGTCGTCAGTGTGTTCGCCGAGCTTCGGCGGCGGCGTCGGCGCGGGAGGCGGATCACCGACCCTAATCGGCGGGCGTAGCAGCTTGATTGTCCGACCCTCGCCTGCAGGCACGGTCATCAGTTTATCGCTGTCTGCCACGAAGGGATTGGTCAGCGCCTCGGGCACGCTCAGCACCGGGGCGTCGGGAACCTTTCCATCGAATTGGGCCATCCAAGCCGATGTTGTTTTGCGCGACAGCGCGCGGTCCAGTTCCTCGGTCAGCGCCGCGCGGTTCTCAAGCCGCGCCGCATAATTGTGAAAGCGCGGATCGTGCTGCAACTCTGGCCGCTCGACTTCATCGCACAGTACGCGCCAGAATTTCTCCTTGTTGCACATTAGGTAAATGAAGGAGTCCTTTGTCCGATACAATTGGCAAGGTGTTAACGAGAAGTGCGCCGAGCGCGGCGGCCGTTGGGGTTCGGCGCCGGCATTCATGAACCACGTTGCAATGTAATTGAGATTGAACAGCGCCAGATCGAACAGATTGACGTCGACATCGCGTCCTTGCCCCGATGCGCGCGCTTCCAGCAGCGCTGCGGTCAATCCAAAGGCAAGCGCAAGACCGGTAATGAAATCGACGATCGACAATCCAAATCGCGCCGGCGGGCCGTCCGGTTCGCCGGTCAGCGAAAAGTAGCCGGCCTCCGCTTGCATCATATAGTCGTAGCCTGGCCATGCGGCGCGCGCGCCCTCGCGGCCATAGGCGGTCAGATGCGCGCAGACAATGCGTGGATTGACGGCTTTAAGCTGTGCAAATGTGATGCCCAGACGTTCCGGCACATCGCCGCGCATATTGGAGGCCAAAGCGTCGGCGTTTGCCGCCAGCTTTCTGAGTACGTCTTGCCCATCAGGCGACGAGAGATCCAGCGTGATGCTCTTCTTGTTGTGATTGAGACCCTGGAAGAACATGCTGGCACGGGAGGCTTCGACACCCGGAATGAAGTTAGGACCGACGGCGCGCGACACATCCCCGGAGCCCGGGCTTTCGATTTTGATGATTTCCGCGCCGAGGCTGGCGAGATAGAGCGTGCCGATCGGCCCCGCGCCATACTGTTCCAACGCGATCACGCGCACGCCACTCAAGGGCAACATGAGTCGGAGGCTTCTGCGTTGATTTGTCCGGACATGCGGATATGGTAAGCCAGCCGCCAAGGATGGTTAATTCGTGCGGCCGGGGAGAGGTAAATCATGAACAGTTTTTATTCGCACGTGAAGATCGCCGAAAACGTTTACCGCGAACGCAACGGTGTCGATTTCGAAGATCTCGAACCGGGCATGATCTTTCAGCATCGCCCCGGGCGCACGGTCTATCAATCCGAAAATGCGCTGCATTCCCTATCGACACTGAACCAGGCCGCAATTCACATCGACGCTGAATATGCGGCGCGGACCGAGTTCAAAAAGCCGCTGATTGTCACGACGCTATCATTGGGGATCATAATGGCGATGACGACCAAGACTTTCGGCAAGGTCTGCGCCAATCTGGGCATGACGGATGTGAACATGCTGGCGCCGGTGTTCGATGGCGACACTCTTTATTCCGAATCCGAGGTTCTCTCCAAGCGTCTGTCGAAATCGCGCCCCGACAACGGGGTTCTGTCGATCAAGACGGTGGGGCGCAACCAAAACGGCATCGCCGTGTGCGAATACAAACGCACGCTTCTGCTGTACCTGCGCGGCCATGGCCCGTACGAAGCAGCCAACTACTAGGCCGATTTCATGGAGACGCTCGCTCGTCGCACGATGACCCTAGCCGCGTTCGCCGGATTGGCGACGCGGCCCGCGCGGGCGGCGATGGAGTTTCGCATCTGCCTCGACACCCCACCCTATCACTTTCGAAATATCACGCTCAGGCGCTTCGTCGCGCTGATCGATCAACGCCTACCAGGCCGCTTCCATTTCCGCGTTTTCGAATCAGGTCAGCTTTATAACGATCGCGATGCGATCAAGGGCTTGCTATCGGCCGATATGGAAATGGCGGTTCCGACCATTTTTCAGGTCGCGCGCTTCGTGCCCGACGCCAACATCACATCGCTGCCGATGTTTTATGGGCTCTCACCCGACGTCTTGTATCCGGTGCTCGATCGTACGGTTATTCCGTTGGTTGCCCAAAGCATCGAGCGCAAACTCGCCGTCCATGTGCTCAAGCCGGCTCTTGACCTCGGCTACGCACATGTCTCTGCGACGAACCGATCGCTCACGAGCAGCGCCAGTGTCCGCGGCCTAAAGGTGCGCGTGCCCGGGGGCGCGGGAAACGTCATGCGCATGCGATCGCAAGGAGCTTTCCCTGTCGTCATTCCGTGGTCCGAGTCACCCCTTGCGCTGTCGCAGGGCAATATCGACGGCATCGCAACGACGTACGAGACTCTGCAAAGCGGCGCGCTGTGGGATGTCGGTATCCGCTATGGCTACGAAGAAGGCGCGGTCTTTGTCCAGTATGTGCCCATGCTTCGCCGCGATTTGTGGGAAACATTCGACAATCCGACACGCGACGTCTTTTCCGAATCTTGGCTCACCGCAATGATTGACGGCCGTGCGCTCGCGATCGAAAGGCAACTTGCAGCAAAAATCGCTGCCGTAAGTCACGGTGTGCAAATCGTCGAGGCAACATCCGAGCAGCGGTCTGCAGAACGCGAGCGGTTAGGCGAGTTGCAGAAGGAGTTAGCCGAGAGATTTTCCATAGCCCCGAACGTGTTGGTTCGAACGCAAGCCTCTATCGATAACTTGATTTCATGAGCAAGGCCCTTCACCTCGAGAAGCTTGCTGTCGGCGTACTGGGCTTCGTCGCCATGCTGGTTGCCGTGTATTCGACCGCGGCACGGTACTTTTTCCCTTCTTTAGCGCCAGACTGGGGCGAAGAGATCGTCGTTTATCTCAGCACCTGGGCTCTGTGGCTGTCGGTCGGTTCATTGGCGCGTGTCGACGGTCACATCCGCGCCGAAGTCGTCACGCACCGGTTGTCGTTGCGCGTTCAGAAATTTTTCGAAGTCCTGCATTGCGTCTTTGGCATGGGTTTCTGCGGTTTCATAGCCGTGGCAGGCGCCGAAGTCGTGCAAATGTCGCTCGATGTCGGAGAGCATAGCGACAGCATGTTGATGCTGCCTCTATGGCTGTATTAACTCGGGATGCCGGTGGGGATGGCGCTCATGTTCTGGGCTTATCTCAGTCGGCTACGGACCATTGCCAGCTTTGTCCCAACGGACAAACGAGGCGATCACGAATGATCGTACCGTTGATTACGCTTTTTGCTCTGCTGGGCAGTGGCATCGCGGTGTTCCTGGCGATCGGTCTCACGGCCGCGACGATGATGCTATCAGATGGGCACACGATCGGCGGCATCGCCCAGATTGTTGTCGATCGATTCAATTCATCCACGCTGACCGCCATACCGTTCTTTGTGATTGCCGCCACCTCCATGCGGCGTGGAGGTATCGCAAATACTTTGGTCGACGCCGCTCAGGCCTGGATTGGAGGCGTGCGCGGTGGGCTTGCGTTC
>VGEM01000172.1 GCA_016869315.1 Alphaproteobacteria bacterium
CCATCGACGACCTCTGGAAGGCCATCGGCAGCATCTGCGATCTCTACTCGCCAGACGAATGCCACAACTACCTCATCGCTGCTGGATATGCGTCCGATTAATCGCTCGATGCTCTAGTTCGGCGCGCCGGCCATGACCTGGCCAGAGGTCATGATGGTTTTCCAGATGCGGTCGAAATTGCGAATACCGTTGAGCTCGCCCGCTTTCTGATCGCGAACATTGGTGTACAGCGCCATGCCTTTGTACGTCCACTGGAGCTCGCCTGAACTTGTCTTGATGATCGACCAGGGGCCGGTCGGCTTGTCGGAGTCAGTCGCCAGAACCGGCTTCCACAAGTGCGGCGTTTCCATCGGCAGCGCCATACCGAGACCATAGCGCCGAACGCGCGATAGATCCTCGGCGTAAAGCGTGAGTCCGTTGGCGTCCGCCAACAATTCACCACCGTCGGACTTCTGAAGCGTGACCCAACTCGGCATCGGGGCTGGCGGCTCCAGCACCACCAGCGTCCACCCCCGTTGACCGACGCCGGCGGCCTCGCCCGGATTGAAATCGCCCTCGAAGCGGTACAGCGGCTTACCGTGGTAGGCCCACTGGCGTGTACCGTCAGGGCGCGCGACGACGGACCAATCGGCGACCGTGGATGAAGCCGTCCACCACGCCTCGACCGGCTTCCATGTTCGCAGGCAGTCAGCGTCGCACGCGGCCGCGTCGACGTCGCCGGTATAGAGCGACATGCGCTTTTGATCGACCAGCAGTTGCCCGCGCGGCGTCTTGTTGATGCTGAACCCAGGCGGCAGGGCCAGCGGTTTCAAAGCGACGTACCATTTCTGCGCCATCTCGTCGCCGAACATGTCGCCTGGGGCTGCATCGAGCGAGTAGGTGTAAAGCGGCTTGCCGCGAAACGTCCATTGCAGCGACTTGTCGCCGCGTTCGACCGTGCTCCAGTCACCGCCAAGAGCCGACGTCGCCGTCGCAATGAGGGGCATCCACAACTCGCCAAGACACTCTTCATCGCACTGCGGCTCCCCGCCCTTCGGATCAGGAGCATAGGTGTAGAGCGTCATGCCCTTGGCGTTGGCGAGAATCTCGCCGTGACCCTGAGGTCGTAGCGAGATCTCGGCCGGCGCCTCGGCAGCAGAGACCGCAGCAGTAACCAGGACGACGGCAAGACCGCGAATCATTTTTACTTCTTGACCGGCTTAACGGGCTGGCTTGAGGTGGCGATGAACGATGAGTCTTCGAGACGGATCCAATGATTGGTCGATCCTGCCGGCTCGCGAAGGGCATCGCCGGGCATGGCAATAAAATCATGACCGTCCTGGAAATGCTGAAGCTTGCCGGCGACCACGTAAATCAGCGAGTCGGTGGGGCTGCCCGACACCGGCGTCGTCGGCCCGCCCTTGTAATTCAGCGTGACGCGAACCGAGTTCCCGTCAAAATCGTAGCGATTGATCTTGAGGCGAATGGCATTTGCCGGGGCCTTCGCCAATTCCTCGGGCGTGCGGCCGCGAACGCGCTTGCCGTTCTCGTCCCACTCGGCCGAATTGACAACGACCGAATCGGCGAAGCGCACGAGCTTGGATTTCGCCGCTTCGTTCAGTTTGGTGCCCGTCACCGTCCACAGGATGACGGTCGCATCCCCTGTCCCGCGCAGCACACCGGACGGATAGCTGACGAGATCTTTCTCGTTGATTGCCACGTCCTGGCCGGCGACACCGACGGTGCCCGAACCCTTGATCATGTAGAGCGCGGTTTCGGAGGTGATCATATGGATCATCCCACCGCGGTCTTTTTTGAATTCGAGCACGCGAATATCGCCGGTCGGAAACGAAAACGTTTTCTGGGTGTATTTCGACGCATTGGCGGGCGCCTTCGCCACCTCGTCCTTGCCCCAGACGATATTGACCGTGCTGCCGCGCGGCGTCGTCACGTCCCATTCGGCCAGATCAAGCGGCTCAACCGAAGCGCCCGGGATGAAGATCTCCGCGGTCGGGTTGCTCGGCGCCGCGGCCCGAAACGCATGGGACGGCGGTCCGTCTTGGGCAACGGCGGGGAACGACAACAGCGCAGCGGCAATGATCCAGCGGTTCATGATCGATGTCCCTTCCTCATTTGAACGTATAGCCGGGCGTGACTTTGTCGGTCAGGTTCAGGCTCAATGTCGTCGTCGGCACCGTCGAGCGCATGTGCGAGTGATGCAGGGCATGGCCATGAACGAAGTTGCCTTCGCCCGCGCCGCGACGCCGCATTTCGCCGTCCTGTATCGTGTTTTCGAGGTGACCCGACATCACCCAGACGATGCCCATCTGGTTGGTCTTGTGCATTTCCCGGCGATTGTGAGGCTTCGGCGTGTTCTGGCTGAATCCGAGGCCCCAGCTCATTGCGTCCTGCTTGGCGCTCATCGAACTCTTGGCGCTGGTCTGGATCAAAGGCACGTCGTAGGTGGTCCAGGTCGAGCGACCGTTGGCGTCGATCTTGTATCCCGAGATGCGATACATGGTGGCAGGTTTGGTCAAATCAGCCATGGCGATGTCCTTTCATGATCCGCACTTGGGGCGTTGCTTGCGGATCGAACCGCGCAGCTCGCCAGCGGGATACTTGGTGGTGTGGAGATTGACGTACATGCGATCGTTGATCAGATAGATCAGCTGTCCGTCATTGAGGGTCATTGATCCGGTGAGCCCGCTCTTGATCTGATCCTTTGGCGCCAGATCGAACAGGATGCCGGCCTCGCCGCCCGGGGTCTGCGGACCATGGACGTGGAGCCCAACCGGCGCCGACGTCAAGTCCTTGAACGTCACTTTCCAGTCGAACTTGAGGGTCGCGCGGTCGAGCACGAACTCGGCGAGCCCCGAACCCGGACTCTCGGTCACCGCGCTTTCTTCGTCGGCGTTGATCATGGCGAAAAACTGGATCGGCGGACCCTTGGTGTCCTTCGGGTCAGGCGAGAAATAGGCGCACGACATGTCGGCGTTCAAATCCGGCGGCGGCGGCATTTGCGCCGCGGCCGTCGTCACCGCAAGAACGATGACGGCGAAATTCACTTGAAGCCGCCCGGCATGCCGATCAGGAGGTATTCGCACGGCTCGTTGCCGAGGAAGCGGGTCATGTGGCCTTGGCCGCTCAAGTCCTGGGCCAACATCATGTCGCCGCGCGTCAGCTGCACCTCCTCGCCGTTACTGACGGTGAGGTGCATTTTGCCGGAGAACACGGCGATGAACGTAGATGTTTCCGGTCGGGTGAAGTCGACGAAATGGCCGGGCAGCGCGTGACCGATCTGCCAGTGGCTCACCTCCTGAGGCAGCGCCTGAATGCGGCGGTAATAAGTACCCTCTTGGACCGCGCCACCGCCCGGCGCCATCAGTTTCAGCTCAATCTCATCGACCACCGAGTGTCCGTGGTCGTCGGTCCTGATATGCGGCAGTAGCATCGTGTCCCTCCCCGGAAACAGATAACGAATACAGAAACCTCAGTTGACCGCGCCCGGCATCGCCAGGCCCGAGGCCATGATGGTCTGCCAGACGCGGTCGGTGTTGGACGAGCCGTGCAGGCCGCCCGGCGTCGTGTCGCGGATATGGGTGTAGAGCGCCATGCCTTTGAAGGTCCACTGACGCGATCCGTCGTCGCGCGACACGATCGCCCATTGTCCAACCGACTTCTCGCCGTCTTTGGCCAGCACCGGCCGCCACTGGTGCGGCACTTCCCATTCCCGCGAGTAACCTGGCTTGATGCGGGTCAGGTTGTGAACATACAGGGTGCGCCCATCGGCATCGGCGAGAAGTTCGCCGGCATCCGATAGTTGCGCGGTGACCCACGATGGTTGCGGTGACGGCGGCTCCAGCACAACCGGCGTCCATCCTTCGACGCCGGCGCCGAGGATTTCCCCGGGCGCCGAATCCCCGACATAGCGATGGATCGGCTTGCCCTTGAAGGCCCATTGCCGCGTGCCATCGGGACGGGTCACCACCGACCATCCGGGCAGACTTGCAACGGCTGTCCACCATGCTTCGATCGGTTTCCATGTGCGGAGACAGGCCGCATCGCAGTTTGTCAATGTGTCGGGCGGCACATAGAGCGACATCTGACGCTGATCGATCAGCAGATGGCCGATCTGAGTCTTGGTGACGCCAAATCCGGGCGGCAAAATCGCGGGCCGGAGCGCGATGTACCACTTGAGCCCGACCTCATCGCCGAACATATCGCCAGGCGCGGAATCTTGTTTGTAGGCGTAGAGCGGCTTGCCGCGAAAGGCCCACTGCTTCGTGGCATCGTCCCGCTCGACAACTGTCCAATCTTCGCGAGTCGCGGCGCCCTCGGGGGCGACGAGCGGAACCCAGACATCCTCCAGGCAAACTTTGTCGCAAACCGGCGGCTGTCCGATCAGGTCAAACAAATGGGTGTACAGCGTCATGCCCTTGGCATCGGCCAGCACATCGCCATGGCCTTGGGGGCGCAGAGTCACTTCGGCAGGAATGTCGGCGGCGTGAAGCGATGCCGACGTCAAGATTGCCAAGGTCAATGATGCAAGTCGCATGAAGTTGATCTCACTGGCGTCCCCTCACCCTAACCCTCTCCCCTCCGGGGAGAGGGTGCCGAGCGGGGCGAGGCGGTGAGGGGAAGTCTACACTATCACCTCGGGAATCGGCTTCGAGGTCATCAGGCCCTTCGTGCCCCACGACCGGAGCGGCACGCCCATGATCTTCATGGCCGTAAAGCCAACGCGGGTGACAGGATCACCGCCGCCAACAACGTGGAGGCCCGTCTTAACCCGGCCTCCGGCACTGCCGATCAGGTACGTCGGGATGCTGTCGATGGTGTGCAGCTTCGCGTAATTGGTTTCGCTCGATGCAAAGATCAGGCAGTTATCGAGCAGCCGGCCTGGGCCTTCCTTGATCGAGGCGAAGGCCTCGATGAACGTGGCAAGACCCTCCGAACACCGCTGATTGAACCAGAACGAGATCGGCTGATAGCCGACCGCCGGATCGATCAATTCCGAATGGGTCAGCAAGTGATGGGTGTACGTCTCGCCCTGCTTGCGCACATTGGCGAAATTGTCGGTGAAGACCATGTTGAAGATCTTGGTCTGATTGCACGCGACCGCCATGGCCATGAGCTTGGTCATAATGGCGTGGGTTTCGATCACGTTGGGCATCTCGCGCGCTTGGGCCAGTTTATCGGGCGCCGGCTCCGCCGGCTTTGCCGGGCGCACGCAGGCCTCATTCGGCTCCGGCTTTTCGAGCAGCAGCGCCATCTGATTTTCGAGCTGGCGGATCGACGTAAAGTACTCATCCATCCGGTCTTTATCCGCCGCGCCAAGCGTCTTGATGTAGTCCTTGCTGCTGTCCTGGAACGCCGACAGCACGCTTTTCTCGAGCATGATGCCGGGGTCCGGCGAGAAACTGTCGGCGTTGGGATCGACGAATTCGGGTCCGAAAATGCGCTGATACAACGCGACCGGCGAGATCTCGGCTTGGGCGCGGCTTTCGGTATTGCGGGCGGAATAATTCTCACGCGCGATGCCCGAGCTCGACGCGTCGATCGTCAGGAATCGCGTGCCGCGGCCGACCTCGTCGGCGATCAGCAGATCGAGCGTCGGATTGCCGATCTCGCCTTCCTTCTGCGGCACCGTACCTGTGCGGTTGCCAACCCAGCCCGTGAAATGGGTGTAGTTCGAGCGGCCATCGAGCGGCATGCCGAATCCGCCGAAGAAGGTCATGTCCTTTTCGAAAGGCTTGAGCGCCTTGGTCTCTTCGAGGAACTCGATCCCGGGCGATGTCTGCGCCTTCTCGCGAATGGCGTGGCCGGGCGTGTGCCCCATGCCCCAATACCAGGTGCCGAATCGAACCGGCAACGGCTTGCCGGTGTCGGCAAGCGCCGTGCCGTTGGTGTTGAGGAAAGCGTCCAGGAACGGCAGCGACAGCGTCACCGCGCCTCCGCCCATCACGCTCTTCAACATCGCGCGTCGGGTCCGGGGCTTGGGCAGAAGGATGCTCATGATCGGCTCCTCGTGTTAAGGCGCGGCGTTTGCTGACTGGAGCGGCGGCGCTGTGACGGCAAAAAACGCGTCGCTGGTGGCGATGCTCTTGAGAAGGTCGGGAAAGCGATAGCCCTCCTCGGCAAATCGCTTCTCAAAGTACGTCACGGTCTCGCGATCGGTCGGGCTCATACCGCGACCGACGGCATAAGACGTCAGCTTGTTGACGACGCAGGACGCCGTCGCCGGGTTGTCGTGCATCGCTTTCCCGAGGCCTGCCGCATCGGCAAACGCGAGGCCGTCGAGGTCGCCACTGGCGTCGATCGCGGCACCACTCTCGGCGGTGCGGTATTGGCCAAGGCCGTCCAGATTCTCGAGACCGAGACCGATCGGATCGGTGATTTTGTGGCACCCGGCGCAGGCGTCGTTGGTGCGGTGCAGCGTCAACCGTTCGCGCGCCGTCTTGAGGACGGCATCGGGAGATTCGAACAACGAGAAATCGACGTCGCCCGGCGGATCGGGAACTTTCTGGCACAACAGATGTTCGCGGATGGCGCGGCCGCGCAGTGTCGGCGAGCTGCGACCGGGATGCGAGGCCAACGCGCTAAACCCGACCATGGTGAGAATACCGGCGCGCGGGTCATCAGCGGGAAACTCGTAAGGCACCCAGGCGCTGCCGGCCGGGCGCGAGGTCGGTACACGATAGATACGCGCCAGACTGCCGGTCACGAAAGTCTTCCTGGTCGTAAACAGCGCCCGATAGTCTTCACCACGGACAATCAGGTGATCGACCGCCGTGCGCAACAATTGCTCGCGCGCATCCTCGACCACCTTGATCGTAAAGGCTGGATAGATCACCCGATCCTTTTCGAGCGTCTCGAACTGCTCGAAGTGCAGAAAGTCCTCGAAGAAGGCGCGGACGCCAACTTCCAGCCGGTGCGAGCCCATGAGCCGCTCGACCTGAGCGGCTAACTCTTTTTCCGAATGTAACGCACCGCTGTCTGCGGCCTTCAGCAACATCTCATCGGGCGTCGTATTCCACAGCAAGAAACTAAGCCTTGCCGCCTTGGCGTGAGCCGTCAGCCGCACGCCACCCTTGTTGCCGGGGTCGGGCTCCGTGGTGTCCGACACAAACAGGAACTGCGGCGTGGTCATCATGCCGGTCAGGCCGACCGCGAGGCCCCGGTAAAAATCCTTGTACGTCGCAGCCGCATCGCTCGCGGCCTTGAGCGGAACCGCCAGCTCGGTTTCGGTCAGCGGTCGGCGATAGAGTAACCGACCCGCTTGCGTGAAAAATGCGCGGGCGCAGGGATCGTCGGCAGCATCGATATTTGCCGGCACGCATGAAATCGATGATGCGCGATTCTCGGGTGCAACAACCTGGGTCGCCACCGACTTGGCCATGGCATAGTACTTCTCGAACCCCGACGGCGTGATGCGCGAAGTCCGGGCGCCAACTGCCATCAGACCTTCGGAACGCGGTAAACCGTCCGCCTGACCTGCGACGGTGATGTGCGGTCCGAATACATCGGCGACGACGTTGCGATACTGATCGTTCGACAAGCGGCGCATGCCCGGAGGCGCG
>VGEM01000173.1 GCA_016869315.1 Alphaproteobacteria bacterium
CGCAACGGGCGTCGAATCTGTCGGCTTCGGCGGGCCTCCGCGACTCAACTGGATGGTGCACGATCGACCATGTGACGTTTGAGTCGCGTCTCAGACCCGGCGTTCATGTCATTGGCGATGCCGCCGACCTCGGCCCAGTCCCGAAGACCGCATTCACCGCGGCATTGTCCGGTCGCCTTGCGGCCCACGCGATCGTCGCCATTCTGCGAAACGCCGTACCACCCGCACCAATCTTAACGAGCGTCCTCGGCGCCTTGGCGACGCCCGACTACGGATTTTCAGCCATCGATACCTTTCGCCTGAAAAGCAATCGATTCAGCGCGGCCGAGCCTGGCGGCGGACTCAGCCCATGGACGGCCAGCGCCGAACATCGCAAGAGCGAGGCTGACGTCATCAAGACATGGATTCGGTCGTCACTCGGTTCAATCTGGGGTTCGACCTGAACTGGCACTGTCACGCCCCCACGATCTTGAGGAACGCCTCCTCATCGATGACTTCGATCCCGAGTTTCTCGGCCTCTTTCAGTTTCGACCCGGCGCCGGGACCGGCCACGACCATGTCGGTCTTCTTGGAAACCGATCCGGCCACTTTGGCGCCAAGCGTTTGCGCTCTCGCTTTGGCTTCGCTGCGAGACATCGACACCAGATTCCCGGTGAAGACAATCGTTTTCCCGGCAATCTTCGAGTTTCCGACCTTGATCGTAACGAAATCCTCGACGCGATCGAGCGCGTCGATCAGCGCGTCAACGGCTTCGAGGTTGCGTGACTCCGCGAAAAATTCGACCAGATCATCGGCGATCGAGGGACCGATGGTTTCGATACTGGTCAAGTCCCGGAAAGCGTCCCCCTCGCGATCCGCGGCGGCAACCATCGCCTGGCGCCACTCGTCGTAGGAACCGTAATGCTGGGCGAGCACTCGGGCGGTCGCTTGTCCAATTTGCGGAATCCCCAAGGCGAATATGAACCGCTCAAGCGCAACGGTGCGGCGGGCGTCGATTGCGGAAAACAGATTGTCGGCCGACTTTGGTCCCCACCCCTCACGCCGTGACAACGGCGTTAAGGACTTGGTATCGCGCGCCTGGAGCGTGAAGATGTCGGCCGGGGTCCGCACCAACCCGTCGGCGAAGAACGCCTGGATGTTCTTCTCGCCGAGGCCTTCGATATCGAACGCATCGCGCCCTGCGAAATGGCGCAGGCGCTCAATGGCTTGAGCTGGGCAAATCAACCCGCCGGTGCAGCGGCGCGCGACAAGCCCCTCTTCTCGCGGCGCACGACTGCCACAGACGGGGCATCGATCGGGAAACTTGAACGGCGAGGACTTCTTAGGACGTTTTTTGGAGACCGACGCGACGATCTGCGGAATGACATCGCCCGCGCGCTGCAAGACAACCGTGTCGCCCTCGCGAATGTCCTTGCGGGCAATTTCGTCTTCGTTGTGAAGGGTCGCCCGGGTCACCATGACGCCGCCGACATTTACGGCCCGCAAGTGGGCCACGGGCGTGAGCACACCGGTTCGCCCGACCTGAATCTCGATCTTTTCGAGGACCGTCTCGGCCTGCTGAGCGGGAAACTTGTGGGCAATCGCCCAGCGCGGAGCGCGGCTGACAAAGCCAAGCCGCTGCTGCCAATCGAGTCGGTTCACCTTGTAAACGACGCCGTCGATATCGTAGGCGAGCTCAGCCCGCCTGGACTGAAGCCGTTCATGGAACGCCAGAAGGTCCGTAAGACCGCCGCAGACCTTGGTTTCACGATTGATCGGGAACCCCCAGCTCTTGAGACGCTGCAGAAAGTCGGCCTGGGTCTTCCAATCGATCCGATCGACGTCGCCCCACGCGTAAGCAAAGATGCGAAGAGATCTTTCGGCCGTGACCGCCGGATCCAATTGGCGCAATGACCCCGCCGCCGCATTGCGTGGATTTGCGAAGATCTTGGCATTCTTCGCGGCCTGCGCCCGGTTGAGACAGTCGAAATCCGGTTTTGTCATGTAGACTTCGCCGCGGACTTCGATCAGTCGCGGCGGATCACCCATCAGCATGTCGGGCAATTCACGGATTGTCCGCAGATTTGCGGTGATATCTTCGCCCTCGGCGCCGTCTCCGCGGGTCGCCGCGACAGCCAGCCGGCCACGCTCATACCGGGCCGAAAAGGACAGGCCGTCGATCTTGGGCTCGGCGGTCATCTCGACCGTCGTGTCGGCATCGAGATTGAGAAAACGCCGAATCCGGCCGTCAAACTCGGCGACATCTTCATCAGAAAACGCGTTGTCGAGCGACAGCATGGCGACGATATGCTTGACCTTGGCGAAACCCGCCGCGGCTGAAGCGCCGACCTTGCGGTTTGGACTGTCGCCGCGAACCAACTTGGGAAAACGCTTCTCGATAAGGTCGTTGCGCCGCTTCAGAGCGTCGTATTCCGCGTCCGTGATCTCGGGCGCATCCTGACGATGGTAAGCCTCGTCGTGCCGCGCCAGCTCTTCGGCAAGGGCTGCGAGTTCCACCTTGGCCTCGGCTTCTGCGAGATCATCGACCGGGACCTTGCGGATCAGCCGCTGAGCCGCGCTCACGACGGCGGCCCGCTCAGCAGGCTTTCGGCGGCGGCCCTTGCCTCGTCGGTGACGTTGGCGCCCGACAGCATGCGGGCGATCTCCTCGCGCCGGCGAGCGGCGGCAACGGGCTCGATGCGCGTTGTCGTCGCGCCGCTGCGCGATGCCTTGGACACACGCCAATGATGGGTCGCGCGTGCCGCGACCTGGGCCGAATGGGTCACGACGAAAACCTGAACGCTGCGCGCGAGCCGTGAGAGGCGTTCCCCGACGGCATTGGCGGTGGCGCCGCTGATTCCAGCGTCGACTTCGTCGAAAATCATGGTGCAGGGTGGTGCGCTTGCCGCCAATACGACTTTAAGCGCCAGCATGAAGCGGGCGAGTTCGCCGCCCGAAGCGATTTTGGCGAGGGGCCCTGGGACGCTGCCGGGGTTGGTCGCGACTTCAAACGTGACGCGGCTCAGGCCGCGAGCACTCCAAGCGTCCTCCCCCACCTCGGCAACCGCAGTTCTGAAAGTCGACTTATCCAACTTGAGCGGCGGTAATTCCTTGGCAACCGCCCGGTCGAGCGTTTCGGCGGCAACGCGTCTCGCCGCATGAAGCGCACGCGCCGAGCGTTCGAACGCCGCCTTGGCCGCGGCCGCCTTCTCGGCCAGCTCGCTCAACCGCGCGCCCGAGGCGCTTATCTCAGCGAGTTGCCCTGCCAGGCGCTCGCGGACCGCCACCAGCTCGTCGATTTGACAATGGTGCTTGCGCGCCGCCGACCGCAATTGGAAAAGTCTTTCATCAATTTTCTCTAGCGCCGCGGGATCAGGGTCGATCCCGTCCAAGGCACGTTCGATCGCCGCGGCGGCCTCTGACGCTTCAATGACGGCCCGTTCCAGAGCGGCTGCCGCGTCGTCCAGCTGCCCCCCGGCAGATGCGGCCGTACGCGCAATCCGCGCATGCGCCGCACGCAACTGGGACTCGACATCGGCGTTGCCGGATAAGGCTTGCCGGGCCTCAACCAACGCCGTCCGAATCTGGTCCGCATTCTTGAGGACCGTGCGGCGATCGATCAGATCCCGTTCTTCGCCGGCTTTTGGGTCAAGCGCGACCAGATCGTCGACGACGCTCGTCAGATAGTCCCGGTCGCCAAGCGACTTGGCGATGTTCTCGCGCACGTCGGCGAGTTCGCGTTCGGCCCGTCGCCAGGTCGTGTAAAGGGTCGCACACGCGTCATCAGCGCCCGGCACCCCGGCCGCAGCGCGGAAGGAATCGAGAACGTCGAGATGCGTCGCCGCATCAAGCAGTCCATGGGTATCGAACTGACCATGAACTTCGACCAGATGGCTTCCGATCGACTTCAACAGGCCGGCGCTGGCAGGAGAGTCGTTGACGAATGCCTTGCCGCGCCCATCTTTGCCGACGACGCGCCGCAACACGACAACCCCCTCCTCCGCCTCGAGACCTTGCTCGGCGACGATGCCAAGCGCCGGATGGTTTTTTGCCAGGAGGAAAGACGCCGCAACGGACAGGCGGTCGGCCTGACCGCGGATCATGCCGGCATCGGCCCGCGCGCCGAGGGCAAGCCCGAGCGCGTCGAGAACGATCGATTTTCCGGCACCGGTCTCACCGGTCATTACCGTGAGCCCGGATTCGAATTCGAGATCAAGATTGTCGATCAGAACGACGTCGCGGATGGAGAGATGTGTCAGCATCGCATCACCGCCGGCCATAGACCGGATGCCGCACCGTTGCGGAGATCACCAGATTTGATACCAGGGTTTTTCCGCGGTCTGGACTTCGGTCGACTTCGGCGCGCGGCCCTGGACCAATTCGAACGCGTCTTCGTACCAATCCGTGCCCGGATAATTGTACCCCAGTACCGCGGCTGCTTTGCGAGCCTCCTCCCGTATGCCGAGGGTTTCGTAGCTCTCTACAATTCGATAGAGCGCTTCCGGCACGTGGGTCGTGTCGCTGTACTGATCAGCAACCACCTTGAACCGGTTGATTGCCGCCAAATACTGCTTCCGTCGCAGGTAGAACCGACCGATGTTGAGCTCGGTTCCGGCGAGATGATCGCGGGTCAGATCGATCTTTAGCGTCGCGTCCCGAGCGTAAGTCGTGCCGGGAAAGCGCGTGACGATGTCTTCCAGCGCTTCGAGCGCCTTGCGCGTCATATCTTGGTCGCGCTGAACGTCGGTGATCTGTTCGTAATAACACAGAGCCTTCAGGTAATAAGCGTAGGCAATGTCGCGATTGCCAGGATGGACGGCAATAAACCGGTCAAGTCCGGCAATGGCGTCTTCGTACTTATTGTTTTGGTAGTGCGAGTAAGCCGACATGAGCTTGGCCTTGGTCGCCCAGATCGAGTAGGGATGCTGGCGTTCGACCTCGTCAAAGTAGGCGGCGGCATCCCTAAAGCGCTCGGCATCCAAGTAGGCGAGCGCTTGGCTGTAGATCTCGTAGACCGTTTGTTCCTGATATTTGATTTCGTCGTCGCTCGAGCAGCCGGCCAGGGCGGCGATCGCCATTGCCGCCAGCGCGGCGCGAAAGGCGACACGGGCTTCGAAGAAAAACACCTGCAGGGCCTCGGTCAGGGTTGACGATTACGGCCGGACGATACCGCACCGGGCGTGCCTCTGTCACGACCGCGCGAACCCCGATTCTAGCCCAAAATCAAAGGAGAATGCGGCATGTCGCGAGGAAACGCGCCGCTAGGCAATGGCGGCGAGGCTGCTCGGATTTAACCAAGCATCGACCATGTCATCGGCCTCGAGTTCGACGATTTCCCACTTTTGGGGGTCAGCCAGAACATGGCGCATCAGCCTGGATGTGTCGGCGTGACTGGAGCATGAGCCATAGAAGTGACCAATGATGGGAAACCCAGAAAGGTACATGTCGCCGATGGCATCAAGCGCCTTGTGGTAAACGAACTCGTTGGCGCTACGCAAACCGTCTTCATTGAGGATGCGGTCGCCGTCGACCACGATCGAATTTTCAAGACTGCCGCCACGAGCCAATCCTGCCTCACGGAGCGCCGTCACTTCCGACAAGAGGCCGAAGGTCCTGGCTCGGCAGACTTCGTTACGGAAGAATTCAGGCTCGACCCGGAAAGAACAGGACTGGCGACCGATCGCCGCCGCCTTGAAGTCGATCGTGAAATCCACCACAAGCCCCCCAGATGAGGGCCCAAGGGCGACCCTCTTGGTGCCATTGGTGTAAGACGTCGGCTTGAGGATTCGCAGCGCCTTACGCGGCGAATCGAGTTCGACCGTGCCGGCACACTCCATCAAAAAAACAAACGGGTGTGCGCTGCCGTCCATGGCCGGCACTTCTGGGCCATTGATCTCGACCATCGCATTGTCAATGCCAAGGCCGTAAAAGGCCGACATGAGGTGCTCGACTGTCGCGACGCTGACCCCACTGGGGTCGGCAATCACCGTGCACATGCGCGAGTCGGCCACACGGCTCCAATGAGCCCGGATTTCGGCACCGCCACCGACCAGATCGACCCGGCGAAACACGATTCCTGTGCCGGGCGCTGCCGGATGCAACTTGATAGCCACCCTTGCCCCAGTGTGGAGTCCAACGCCCATGCAGCCGATGGAGGACTTCAGGGTTCTTTGGCGGGTAGGTTCTTTGTCTTTAGAACTTGACGAGGACAACGAGGGACCGCGCGTCCCGGGGTTGATAACATTCAATGCCATTACACAAATCTTTCACGCACCGAGATCCTCAGGCGTGCGTCCACGTCTGTGGGCATCTTCGAGTTGGGTAGCAACCCCCAAAGGACCAAGCTCAAGCCATTTTTGACAGATTGGACAATCATGACAAGGGAAAAAATTGAAGTCCTGCAACATTTTATAAGGAGATCGAGGCTGCAACACCATTGCTAGTAGCGGTCAAGAACAATGCCGGTGGAAGAGGTAAGTCGGCCAAAATTGGCGCAAAAAGTAAGAAATAGAGCATCGTGGACGGGGCCGGAGCCCCGTCCACGAGTAACGGTTGTCAGTTGGCCTGGCGCCGTAGGAACGCCGGGATTTCGAGTTCATCTTCCGATTGCGACATCACCGGACGATCTGCCGGACCAACCGAAATGTTGAGGGCCGGAGCTGCCGGCTTTTGCACCGGCTGTAGCTTCTTGACCTCAGCTGTGGCGATCCGCGCCGCCGCCGCCAGTTTGGCTGGTGCAGGTGCAGGTGCCGGTGACGGATCTGACCGAAGCTTAGAGGTAAGACTCCGGTACTTGTCGAATAGGCTCAGCCGCGAGCCCCCGCTTGCCGGCCGTGCCGGTGCCGCCACAGGCGCTTCAGGTTTCGGCGGCGGCGCAGTCAACGGCAACACCGGCGCCCTTCCTTCAGCTGAGGCTTCCAGCTTCGGTTCGGTCCGAACTTCGGACTTGACCTCGACTTTCACCTCAGATGCCGGAGCTGGCGCAGGCATGGCAACCCGCTCAACAACCGCAGCGACGGTCCTTGGCGGGGCAACAGGTGCGGCAGTCCTCATGGCTTCGACCACCGCCGCTGCCTGGGCGGCCTGCGGCGCGGTTTCGGCCACAATAGGCGCAGGCTGAGGCATTGCTTCCGCCATCACCTGCTGATCGACCTTGGAAATCGCCGCGGCGAGTTGCGCCAACTGCTCGTTTTCGGATTGCAGTTGAGACGCCGCCGTGGCGGGAGCCAATGTCGCCCCGAATGACAGCGCCGCTTGAACCGGCGCGACCATCGGTGCAGGAGCTGGCGCAGGAACGGGAGCCATCGCCACTGCTGGCGCCGGAGCGATAGCTATGGGCGGCGGCTGGGGAGCCGGAGCAGCCGTCCTCACTTCGGGCATGATCCGCCCGACCGCCTTGGTCTCGGTTCTGATGGTAGCAGGACGAGGCTGAACGCCGACCTCGGTCTCGATCCCGGTCGCGACCACAGAGACACGGATGCGGCCTTCCATCGATTCGTCGAAGCATGAACCGAAGATGATATGAGCGTCGGTCTCGACCTCGTCGCGAATGCGGTTGGCCGCCTCGTCCAC
>VGEM01000174.1 GCA_016869315.1 Alphaproteobacteria bacterium
TGTTCGACCTCAGGCGTGACGATGAAGCCGAGGCCATGGTTCGATCGGCCATCGCGCTCGACCCAGAGGCGCCGGCGCCTCACACAAATCTCGGCCGCATGCTGGTCCGCAAGATCGGCATGGCTGAAGAGGCCTTGAAGCATCACGACCTCTGCCTTGCCAAACTGCCGAACTATGCCGATGCCCACAACAATCGAGCTGCCGCTTTGTATGTGCTGTCACGTCTATCGGAAGCCGAACAGGAATGCCGCAAAGCGCTGGCACTGAAACCGACGCTCGCCGACGCCCACTCCAATCTCGGCAACATCCTGCATCGGCGCGGCGACACAGAATTCGCGATTCGAAGCTACGATCGCGCTCTCGAGCTCGCGCCGGACTTGGCCGAGGCCAGACTCAACCGCAGCCTCGCCCTCTTGACACTGGGCCGGTTTGCCGAGGGGTGGCGCGACTTCGAGGCCCGTTGGCAATGTCGGGGCTATCGCGCCATTGATCGCGGTCTTGGTCTGCCGCGGCTCGGGCCCGACGACCAATCGCCCGGCACGGTGCTGATCTGGGGCGAACAGGGAATCGGCGACGAAATCGTCTATGGCAGCATGGCGCCGGACCTCACCCGTCGGGGCTTTGACGTCATCCTCGAATGCGATCCTCGACTTGTCGCGTTGTGGCAGCGTAGCCAACCCGCATTGACGATCGTCGGTCGTGATCAAGATGTCGCAAATCTGGCCAAAGCACGGAGGGCGAAGTGGCAGATCCCGATCGCCAGCCTTGGCGGACTGACACGGCGCACGATTGCAGATTTCCCGTTGAAGGCGGGGTTTCTGACAGTCGACCCGCAGCGGCGTGCCTCATTTCGCGGTATGATTGGCGCGCCGGGAGATATTATCGTCGGGCTGTCATGGATGAGCGTCACCGACGAGACCGGTCGCGCCAAGAGTATCGCACTTGAGAGATGGCTCGACCTTTTCCATCTCCCAGGGGTTATTGTCGTGAATCTGCAATATGGCGATACGTCGCGAGAAATCGATGCACTCCGCGCCGCGCACAACGCCAAAATACGAACGATTCCGAACCTTGACTTGCGTAACGATCTCGATGGTCTCGCCGCACTGATCGGCGCTTGCGACATTGTCATCGGCGTTAGCAATGCGACCGCTCACCTTGCGGGAGCTGTCGGCGTATCGACGATCGTATTGGCGCCCGCGGGACTCGGTCGGTTCTGGTACTGGCAGAACGCAGCGGCGACAACACCTCTCTATCCTTCAGTTAGAATTTTGCGACAGTCAGCCGCCGGCGATTGGTCGGAGGCGGTTGCCACCGCGACCGAACGCGTGGCCGAGATGGCGCGAACGCAAACTGGGGCGAAATGAGTTCGATCCTGTGGTACAATCCAATCACAAATTCTTGCCGACAGGTCTTTGATCATGATTCGAGTCTTTATTGGCTTTGACCAACGCGAAACCGTCGCCTTTCATGTCCTGGCTCACAGCATTCACGCCCGGGCGTCGGCTCCTGTAGAAATTGCCCCGTTGATGCTCTCGCAGTTGAAAGGCGTTTTCACGCGCGAGTGGAATGCCCTGCAGTCGACGGAATTCTCGTTCTCGAGATTCCTCGTGCCCTATCTGAGTGGCTATTGCGACTGGAGCCTGTTCTGCGATTGCGACATGCTGATGCTTGACGACATCGCCAAGCTGTGGGACTTGCGCGACGATCGCTTTGCCGTTCAGGTTGTGAAGCACGATCATAGACCGCGCGAGACCACTAAGTTTCTCGACCAGCCACAAAGCAAATACGAAAAGAAAAATTGGTCGAGCGTAATCTTGTTCAACAATGCCAAGTGCAAAGCACTGACCCCACACTACGTGAATACGGCGACCGGACTCGAGCTCCACCAGTTCAAGTGGCTTGGCGACGATGGGTTAATCGGAGAAATTCCTCATCGTTGGAACCATCTGGTCGACTATGACCCGATAGTTCCGCCAGACCGCGTGTCGTTTCTGCACTACACCGAGGGCGGCCCCTACTTCGCCAATTACAAGGATTGCTCGTACGCCGACGAATGGCGCCGGGAACGCGACGCGTTGATGCGGGCGGGTTAGGCAGGATGGATCGAAGCGCCCTGACCCGGGATGTCGAACGGTACTACTCGGAAAAACTACGCGCGCACGGAGCAACCCCGCACGGCGTCGACTGGAATAGCGCCGAGTCCCAGCTCGTGCGCTATGCCCAAATCGCCAGAATTCTTGACGATGCGCCGCATGCATCGATGACCGATGTTGGATGCGGCTATGGCGGTTTCCTGCCGTTCCTGAGACAACGCGGCTTCTCGGGCCCGTTCGTTGGCGTCGACCTCTCGGCTGACATGATCGCGACGGCAGTCAAGCACTGCGAACACGATCCCAAAGCGTCGTTTGTCGTCGGCGATGCACCACCGTCCGAGACAGATTTTGTCACGGCGAGCGGCATTTTTAGTGTCCGGTTGAGCCATGCTGACGAGACCTGGCTGGACTATATCCTGTCGACACTAGACGGGTTTAACCGCTTTGCCCGGCGCGGTTTCGCTTTCAATTGTCTCACGTCGTACTCGGATGCCAACAAGATGCGGCCCGACCTCTACTACGCCGATCCACGTTATATCTTCGACCGCTGCAAGCGCCTCTACGCCAATAACGTCGCGCTTCTGCATGACTATGGTCTGTACGAATTCACCATCCTGGTCCGGAAATGACGGCCAGTCCGATACCAGACGCCCCATAACCATTGCCGTTGTAAGCCATGTAGGTCGTGCCATTCATGGTGAAGACATGGGGGTAACAAATCATCTCGCTATCCCACCCGGACGGTGAGCGACCGATCCCGACGATGTTATCTTGCCGTTGCCACGTTTCTCCATTGTCGGAAACAGCGTATCCAATTCGGTAAGCGTGACCACGCGTCGAGTACCACATGTGCCAGCGCCCGTCATGCCGCAACACTGACGGCCGCGAAATCGCGTATTCATCGGGCGAGGCAAAATCGATCGCTGGCGTCGACGCATTGGGCCAATCGAGGGGATGATCCGACATCATCTGTCGAATGTGATAGCGGTGCGTCATGACGCCAGTACGCTCGACCCATCCTTGGCACGAGAGATACCACATGCGCCAGCACGCGCCGTCCTCGACCACGGCGCACGACGCAACGAAGTAAGGATCGCGCCGTGATCGCGTCACTAAGGGCCCCTCGGAAACACGACTCCACTTTCGGCCTTCGTGGTCAGCCCGGGCTGCACCGATCGCGTTTTGGAAGGGGACCGTAACCGCCCGATTCCACCCAACGTAATAGACCAGAAAACCCTCGGGAGAATTCACGACCCAGGTCGGCATAACGCCCGAATCGTCGAATGTTCCGGGTGCGCCGAGCTGTAGCAACGGCTCCGCCACATCTTCAACCAATTTCAGCGTTTTGATATCTATGACCACCCGCGCAGGCCGCGATCGATTGGCGGCGTCACGGACACTGTAAAGAATGGCGACATGACGGTCGTCAACCGGAAGACAGCATGGCAACGACGCATGAGAATTCCGCCAAGTGCCACGTGCATCGGTCGGCGGGACGATCAATCCAAGTTTCGCCCAGCGCATTGACGTGCCAAGAACTTACTGAGGCGTGAGAGCGAATGCCGACATCGGAACGAGCATCGCAGTCAAGCAGCGATCGTTCACCCCGAACGGAGCCAGAGCTTCAGGCGCTGGAGGTTCGATGAGGAAATAACCTGCAAACCTCGGGATATTTTTCAACAAGAGAGCGTTAACGACGCCTTTTTCGATCCCCTCGAAGTCGTCGAGAGCGAAAGCCGCGTCTGAACTCGCGGCCTTCGCGACCAACTCGAGATCGGGGGTCTGGAGCCGTCCATCGAGGTGAAACAGATCAATCTGCCGGCCGCTTGCCGCAATCAGACCAAGGGCTGTCGTGCTGTCAGTTCTCGGCATCGCCAGCATTTGCGTCCGGAACGCGCTTGTATCCATCACAAAGTCATTCGAGGCGTCACACGTCTGAAAGGTAGCGTTGGGTTTGGCCGAAACGTCCATGGCCGTCATGATCGCCGTTGCCGACCGTCCAATAAACGTGCCAACCTCGAACGCAAACGAGGGGTTTACCTTGCGGGTGATGACATACAGCGTGAGGG
The DNA here is from genome assembly GCA_016869315.1 of Alphaproteobacteria bacterium. Classification (GTDB taxonomy): domain Bacteria; phylum Pseudomonadota; class Alphaproteobacteria; order Rhodospirillales; family Rhodospirillaceae; genus VGEM01. The sequence continues at coordinate 4,166 of VGEM01000174.1, forward strand.
CAGATGCCATTGAGATCGACCCCGTTTTGTAAGACATCGCGGATCGGTCACGCTCAAGGCGCTCGTAAACCCCCCCTAGACGGGCAAGGACCCCGGGAACTTCAAACGAGTATTCGGCGAATAACCGACGCCAGACGACCTTGGACATTTCGTGAGTTGAGAGGGAAATACGCCACATGCAACCGTGCTTTCTCTTTTCATGAACGAATGATGGTCATCCTAGCCCAGATTTACGACGGGGTCACCCGCGCGAAAATCCGTGCCGGATCAGCGCCAAGATGCGCCAGGGAGTCGATGATACTGACCTGCTGGTCGAAAGCGCCATGGAGCTGTGGATGCTCGGCGTAGCCATCATAACTGAAATACCTGAGAGAGATTCCCGCCGCGGCGAATTTGGCCGGATCGATGTAGGCGCGCGCAGCGGGGCCCGACACGTAGTCGGTGGCACCAGCTTGGCGACAGATATCGATCAAGCGATCGTCCTTGTGTTCTCTGCCGGGATAGCTTTGCGACCATGTGTAGCGTGCGGCAATGCCAAGGCGAGCGCCAATTTCAGAGATAAATAAACGATTGATCATTGAAAGATGGGTTTCTCGCGCCGCCCGCTCATACATCGCGCACAACCAGATCTCTACGTCGCCGAAGCATGGCGCACGGCCATAGGCATGGCGAATGCTTTCCCAGTGGCGCTCAGCCCAGGACGGATCGGCGACCAGGACCTCGTTGATGAGCTGATGATATCGCCCCTTGTTTTCAACCGGAATTGAAAGCCAGAGCGGACCTTGGGCGGTCTTGATTCGGTTTCGACTACGCCAGTCACGACGCGTGAACTGAATATCATCAAACAGCACGAACTCGTCGCAGCTCCGTGCCAAATCGAAATATCCCTTCCATGGTATGTAACAGGACTGAACGATTACCAGGGTCTTCTTCATGGCACGAGCAGTCGCTCAACCACGCTCTGCAAGCTGCCCCCCGCAAACAAATGGCCGGAGATCGAGGCCGCCGCCGCGGCCTTGAGGTCGGTGTCTCGGTCACCAATGAGAAAACTGCGGTCGCGCAGTATTGGCCAGTCGCTCATCAAGGTCGTCAACATGCCAGGGTTAGGTTTACGACATGCGCAGGCCATCCGGTACGCGGGCCGAGTAGCTTCAGGATGATGAGGGCAGTACATGAAAGCATCGATGTGTGCGCCACTATGCCGCAATTGATCATTGATCCACTCGTGCAGAGCGTGGACCTGCCTTTCGTCGTAATAGCCGTACGCAACGCCCGCTTGATTGGTGACAACAAAAGCGAACCGCCCCGCGTCGTTGACGGCCTTGATCGCAGAGACAGCGCCGTCGATCCATTCGAATTGGTCGCTCTTATGAACGTATCCACGATCAACGTTAAGAACACCATCACGATCGAAGAACACGGCCGCGCGTGTCGTTCGTTGCGGAATGAGATCGTTGCCTGTCGCAAGGCTCTCCGGCAGACCGATGTCGAGCATGAAGCGATCGTAGGCGAAGCCGCGAAGCGCTCCCGCCGCCGCGAGCCTCGGAAACACGTCGCGCTCGATTGAGGCGGTTCCGGCAGGAATGTCGTCAATTGCCTCACGCTTGATCCAGTAGACCCCGCCGTTGATTGTCGCCGGATCAGACGACGGATGCTTTTCGCGAAACAAGGTAATTCGATCGCCAGAAACGTCGACCGCGCCATACCGCGCAGGATCCTGCCCCGGCTTAAGCGCGATGCGCGCCGACCATGGCCCTGCGACCGGGCGTGTCGCGAGGTCGAGCAAATTGATGTCGAACAGGCTATCGCCATTCATCAGCAGGAACTCGGGCGCCAGTTTGTCGCGTGCGAATCTGACGGCGCCGCCGGTGCCCAACGGTTCGGGCTCGATTACAACATCGATCTTGAGCTCGGGATATCGTCGCGCAAGGTTTTCCGCCGCAGCCGTCAACGCCTCGCCGCGATAGCCCGCCAGAAGAATAATATGCGTGAATCCATGCCGCCGCGCCTCGAAGACGAGGTATTCCAGGAACGGTTTGCCGCCGACCGGCAGAAGCGGCTTAGGCACTGCTTCTGTCAGCGCGCCAAGCCGGGTACCGCGCCCACCGACCAGAATGACACATTGGCGCCATCGGTCCGCAGCGTTTCCGTCGGCCGTTTCTGGTCTCTCACCCATGGGCGTCTTCAGGTTGACGCGCGGGTGCGCACGAACTCCGCAACCTTCCCGGCAATATAGTCGCGTGCCGGCTGATTGACGTCCTGGTGATTGCCGAATGAGAAGGCGTTCAGCATTACGTCGGTCGCATGCTTGAGGTCGCCGACGACGCGGTGAGGATAGAGCTTCATCGCCGGTTGGCGGGCAATGTTGCCGCAGATGATCGGCCGCGTTTCGATCGACGCTTGATTGAGCGCCTTGGTCAGGTCGGCAACCGTGAACGGCGCACCCTTGCGAATGCGCAGCGGAAAACCAAACCACGAACTGCGGCCCTTTGGCGTTTCTTCCTGAAATGTGAAGAAGTCTTCGAATTGGGCGAATGCACGGCGGAACCAAGCCGCACCGTCGCGGCGCGCGTCGACAAAAGCGTCAAGTTTCGGCAATTGCACAGATCCCATGGCGCCGGCCAGTTCGGTCGGCCGCAGGTTATAACCGACGTTGATAAACAAGAAGCGCTTGTCAATGTCGGGGTAGCGATTGAGATAAGGCTCGGGCTTGTCGAGTTCACGCACCCAACCGTGAGCACGCAGGACCCGCATCATCTCGGCCAATTCGAAGTCCTGCGTCACGCAAATGCCGCCCTCGAGGGTCGTGATGTGATGCGAGTAATAGAAGCTGAACGTCGCCACGCGGCCGAACCGGCCGACGGGGATGCCGTCGTAGTATGCGCCCAGGGCTTCGCAGCAGTCTTCGATCAAAACCAAATTACGCCGCTGACAAATGTCGACGATCGCCGTCATGTCGCAGGGATTGCCATAAACCGGCACGATCATGACCCCGCGCGTTTTGGGGCCAACGGCGCGTTCGATTTGCGCAGGGTCGATGTTGAGCGTCGCCGGATCGATGTCGACCACGACCGGCACCAAGCCAAGCTGGACGAGCGGCCACACGGTCGTCGACCACGACAGCGCAGGAACGATGACTTCATCACCAGGCTTCAGCCCATCCTTGGTCTCAGGGTTGGCGATCGCCGCCACCGCCAACAGATTGGCCGAGGAGCCTGAATTGTTCATGACCGCATGCGACCAGCCGTAGCGCGACGCAAACTCGCGTTCGAACGCCTTGACCTTGTCGCCCAGCGTCACCCTCGTCGTCAGCAGACACTCGACTGCCGCCATGATCTCATCGGCGCCAAACGTCGGTTCGTGCAGGCGAACAACCGGCG
>VGEM01000175.1 GCA_016869315.1 Alphaproteobacteria bacterium
TGACGTCGTCGGTACGGTCGAGCGGCTCGAATACGATCCGAATCGCACGGCGTTCATCGCGCTGATCAAATATTCCGATGGCGAGCTCGGTTATATCCTTGCGCCGCAGCGCCTTAAGGCAGGTGACAAGGTTATTGCCGCCGATCAAGCGGACATCAAACCTGGCAACTGCATGCCACTGAAGAATATGCCGGTTGGCACCATTGTTCATAACATCGAGATCAAGCCTGGCCGTGGCGGTCAGATCGCGCGGTCGGCCGGATGTTATGCCCAGCTTATCGGTAAAGACTCCGGTTTTGCGCAGCTTCGGTTGTCGTCGGGCGAAGTTCGTCTGGCGCGCGCCGAGTGTGTCGCGACGGTTGGCGCGGTGTCGAACCCCGACAACCAGAACATCAATTTCGGCAAGGCTGGCCGCATGCGGTGGCTGGGCTTCCGCCCACACAATCGCGGCGTCTCAATGAATCCGGTCGACCATCCGCTCGGCGGCGGCGAAGGCAAGTCGTCGGGCGGGCGTCATCCGGTGACGCCATGGGGGAAGCCGACCAAGGGTAAGCGCACACGCACCAACAAGCGTACGCAAAGGCTGATCATGCGCAGCCGCCATCTGAAGAACAAAGTGTAAGGGACGGAGGACGGTCACGTGTCACGGTCGGTTTGGAAAGGTCCCTTCGTCGACGGCTTCCTGCTCAAGAAGGCAGAAAAAGTCCGCGACTCGGGGCGCAACGAAGTCATCAAGATATGGTCGCGCCGCTCGACCATTCTGCCGCAGTTCGTCGGACTGACCTTTGGCGTCCACAACGGTCACAAGCATGTGCCGGTGATGGTGAACGAAAACATGATTGGCCACAAATTCGGCGAATTCGCGCCGAGCCGCATGTTTTCCGGCCACACCCCCGGCGACAAGAAAGCTTCGCCGACCCCGGCTGCGGCGCCGGCGAAGAAGTAAGGAAAAAAGGCCTCCATCATGGGCAAGCCAGCAAATTTACGGCGGGTCAGCGAGACCGAGGCGCGTGCTTTCGCGGGCTCGATTCGCGTCAGTCCGCGCAAACTGAACCTGATCGCGCAATCGATTCGCGGCAAAAAGGCGGAAGCGGCTCTCGCCGAGTTGACCTTCTCGCCGCGTCGCATCGCGCGCGAAGTGAAGCGGGTCCTCGAGTCCGCGATTGCCAACGCCGAGAACAACCATCAGCTCGAAGTCGATCGGTTGGTCGTCGCACAGGCCTTTGTCGGCAAGGCATTGATCATGAAACGCTGGCATGCACGTGCTCGTGGCCGCGGCTCCCGTATCATGAAACCGTTCAGCAATCTGACGATCGTTGTCGCCGAGCGCGCCGAACAGGCCGCGAAAACGGCGGGCAGCGAAAGCAAGGAGAGCGCCTGATGGGCCAAAAAGTAAACCCGGTCGGCCTTCGGCTCGGTATCAACCGCACTTGGGATAGCCGTTGGTATGCGGCGCGGGGCGAATACGCCTCGATGTTGCATGAGGATCTCAAGATCCGCGATTACCTACGCGAACGCCTTGCCCAGGCGGGCGTGGCGAAAATCGTGATTGAGCGCCCAGCGAAGAAGGCGCGCGTCACCATCCACACAGCGCGTCCAGGCGTGGTCATCGGCAAGAAGGGCGCCGACATCGAACTGATCCGCAAGGATCTTCAGAAGATGACCGGCAACGAAGTCAGTCTCAACATCATCGAAATTCGCAAGCCGGAATTGGATGCGACCCTGGTGGCTGAGAACATCGCCCAGCAGCTTGAACGTCGGGTCGCGTTCCGCCGGGCCATGAAGCGTGCCGTGCAGGCGGCGATGCGCCTTGGCGCGGAAGGCATCCGCATCAATTGTTCGGGCCGTCTCGGTGGCGCTGAAATCGCGCGGATGGAGTGGTATCGCGAAGGCCGCGTGCCACTGCATACCTTGCGCGCCGATATCGACTACGGCGAGGGTACCGCCAAGACCACTTACGGCACCTGCGGCGTCAAAGTGTGGGTGTTCAAGGGCGAGATCATGGAACACGACCCGATGGCGCAGGATAAGCGCCTGTCGGATCAGGGTTCCGGTGCGCGGCCGCAGTAAAGAGCGAACGGTAAAGACACGAGTAAGGCGTCATGCAGTCACCGAAACGAACCAAATATCGTAAGGCCTTCAAGGGCCGTATCAAGGGCAACGCCAAAGGCGGGTTCACGCTCAACTTCGGCAGCTATGGCCTGAAGGCGCTCGAGCCGGAACGCGTCACGGCGCGGCAGATCGAAGCCTCGCGTCGGGCGCTCACCCGTTTCCTGAAGCGCCAAGGCCGCGTGTGGATTCGGTTGTTTCCGGATGTGCCGGTCTCGCGCAAGCCGGCCGAAGTGCGCATGGGCTCCGGCAAGGGTACGCCCGAGTATTGGGTGTGCCGCGTGAAGCCGGGCCGTGTGCTGTTCGAGGTCGATGGCGTGCCGGCGACGGTGGCGCGCGAGGGCTTCGCGCTGGCGGCGGCCAAGCTGCCGATCAAAACAAAATTTGTCGCCCGTATCGGTTAAACGGGCAGAGCGTAGGGACGTCGCGTCATGGCGAGAACAAAAGCAGCGGATATCAGGGCAAAGACCGACGACGAGCTCGGTAGCCGGCTCGGCGAGCTGAAGAAGGAGCAATTCAATCTCCGTTTTCAGCGTGCCTCGGGGCAGCTCACCAACACGGCGCAGATTGCGAGCGTGCGGCGTGAGATCGCCCAAGTCAGGACCATGATACGCGAACGGCGCAAAGCGTCGTAATCGCCGGCGACGGATGTAAAGGAAGGAACCAATGCCGAGACGAATTCTTCAAGGCGTCGTCGTTAGCGACAAGCAGGACAAAACTGTCGTTGTTCGCGTCGAGCGCCGATACATGCACCCGATCTACAAGAAGTTCATTCGCCGCAGCAAAAAGTACCAGGCGCACGACCCGGCCAACGCCGGCAAGGTCGGCGACATGGTGCGGATCCGCGAGTGTGCGCCGATCTCGAAGACTAAACGTTGGGAACTTTTGCAGGAGACGGCGCCGTAGCCGGTCGGAGCGTCAACTCCGCGTCCGACAAGGAATTCAGTCATGATTCAGCAACAATCCAATCTCGATGTCGCCGACAATTCTGGTGCGCGCCGCGTAATGTGCATCAAAGTGCTGGGCGGTTCGAAGCGTAAATATGCCAGCGTCGGCGACGTCATCGTCGTCTCGGTGAAGGACGCGATCCCACGCGGACGTGTCAAGAAGGGCGACGTCCATCGCGCGGTCATTGTGCGCACGGCGAAGGCTCTGCATCGGGCCGATGGCACCGCCATTCGTTTCGACCGCAACGCCGCGGTGCTGATCAATCCGCAGGGCGAGCCGATCGGAACTCGTATCTTCGGACCGGTGGTGCGCGAACTGCGCGGCAAGAAGTTCATGAAGATCATTTCGTTGGCGCCCGAGGTGTTGTGATGGCCAAGCTCAAGATCAAGAAGGGCGACAAGGTCATGGTGTTGACCGGTCGCGACAAGGGCAAGACCGGCGAGGTGCTGAAGGCCCTTCCGCGCGAAAGCCGCGTGGTGGTGCAGGGCATCAACGTCGTGAAGCGCCACACCCGTCCGACCACGACGTCGGCCGGCGGGATCGTCGAGAAGGAAGCCTCGATTCACGTTTCGAACGTGGCCTTCATCGACCCCAAGAATGAGAAGCCGACCCGCATCGGATTTCGCATGCTGGAAGACGGCAAAAAAGTTCGCGTCGCCCGGCGTTCGGGCGAAGTGATCGATTAGCGACTTAAGGACAAATCGGCCATGGCGCGATTGAAAGAACATTATCAGACTACGGTGCGACCGGCGTTGGTCACCAAGTTCGGATACAAAAATCTGATGGCGGTTCCGCGCCTGACCAAGATCGTCATCAACATGGGTGTCGGCGAGGCGTCGGAAGATCGCAAGAAGATCGAAGCCGCGGTCGAAAACCTGGCTGCAATCGCCGGCCAAAAGCCCATCATAACCCGCGCCCGCAAAGCGATCGCGAATTTCAAGTTGCGCGAAAATCAGCCGGTCGGCTGTTTCGTGACACTGCGTCGCACGCGCATGTACGAGTTTCTCGATCGTCTCGTGAACATTGCATTGCCGCGCGTGCGTGACTTCCGCGGTTTGCCGCCGAAGGCGTTCGACGGCGCCGGCAATTACAACATTGGTCTCAAGGAGCAGATCGTGTTCCCCGAGATCAACTACGACAAGATCGACAAAGTTCGCGGCATGAACATCACCATTTGCACGACGGCCAGGACCGATAAGGAAGCGATGGCGCTTCTCGAGGGTTTCTCTGTGCCGTTCATGAAGAACTGAGGCAGGGAGCGTAACCCCATGGCGAAGACCAGCGTGATATGGCGCAATAAGAAGCGGGTCCGGATGGCGAAGTCCTATCGCAATCGGCGCGAGAAGCTGAAAGCGATCATTATGGATCAGCAAACGCCGGCAGAAGACCGTTTCGCGGCGGTGATGAAGTTGTCGCAGCTGCCGCGCAACTCGTCGCGGGTGCGTCAGCGCAATCGCTGCGAATTGACGGGGCGCCCGCGCGCCGTTTATCGCAAGTTCAAGATAGCTCGCAACAAGCTCCGTGAGCTGGCCTCCAAGGGTCAGATCCCGGGTCTCGTCAAGTCGAGCTGGTAAGGAGAATCGTCCGTGGCACTTTCCGATCCCATCGGTGATTTGCTGACCAGAATTCGCAACGGCCAGAAGGCCGGGTTGCAGACGGTCAGTTCGCCCGCATCGCGCCAGCGCGAGAACCTGCTCAAGGTGCTTGAGCGCGAGGGCTATATCCGCGGCTTCAAGCGCGCCAACGTGAAGAAGGGCATCGATGAGATTCAGATCGAGCTCAAGTACAACGAAGGCGAGCCGGTCATTAATCGCATCAACCGCGTCTCCAAGCCTGGCCGCCGTGTCTACTCCAAGGTCAAGGACTTGCAGAAGGTGTTCAATGGCCTCGGTATTTCAATTCTGTCGACGCCCCGTGGCGTGATGTCGGACAACGAAGCCCGCCAGGCTAACGTCGGCGGCGAAATTCTGTGCCAGGTGTTCTAACGGCGCCGAGCGGATGAAGGATCGAACGATATGTCGCGCGTAGGAAAATATCCGGTTGCCATTCCGCAAGGCGTCACCGTTACGGTGGCGGGCAATTTGTTGACGGTGAAGGGCAAGCTGGGCGAGCTCAAGCTGGTCGCCAGCAATGACGTCAAGACCGAAGTCAGGGACGGCAAGGTCGTGGTTGCGGCCGGCTCGTCCTCGCATCAGGCGCGCCGCCAGTGGGGAACCACCCGTGCGCTGCTCAACAACATGGTTCGTGGCGTCAGCCAGGGATACAAAAAGGTGCTCGACATCAATGGCGTCGGGTTCAAGGCGCAAGCACAAGGCAAGAAGCTCAATCTCAATCTCGGCTTCTCGCACGATGTCGTCGTCGCGATTCCGGACGGGCTCGAGGTCAAGACCCCGACCCCAACGCAGATCGAGATCGCCGGCGCCGATCGTCAACGGGTTGGTCAATTTGCCGCCGAAGTTCGCGCCATGAAAAAGCCCGAACCCTACAAGGGCAAAGGGATCAAGTATTCGACAGAGACGATTCTGCGCAAAGAAGGTAAGAAGAAGTAGGCCGAGGACAGCACCATGGGCGCGCATTCCAAACAGTTTTTGCGGCGCAAGCGTCGCAACCGTCACAGTCTCAAGCAGAAGTCGGCGGGCCGCTCGCGGCTGACCGTGTTCCGTTCGGGCCGGCACATCTACGCACAAGTGATCGACGATGTGTCGGGCAAGACCGTCTGCGCCGCGTCGACCGTCGAGAAGGACGTCCGCGATCAAGTGAAGAAGTGCGGCACCAAGGAGGCGGCCTCGGCCGTCGGCAAGCTGGTCGCGAGCCGCGCGGTTGCTGCCGGCGTCAAGGCGGTCGTGTTTGACCGCGGCGGATACGTTTACCACGGGCGCGTGAAGGCTTTGGCCGACGCAGCCCGTGAAGCTGGTTTGTCGCTCTAAGTCGCGGCTCCGGGGACAGGAAGGAAGGACATTCATATGGCGCGTCAGCCACAATCTGAAGAGCGGCAGGAGCGAGGTCGGGGCCGCGGGCGCGACCGCGATCGCGAGCGCGACAAAGATCGCGACCGCGATGGTCGCGACCGTGACGATGAGCTGATTGACAAGCTCGTTCACATCAATCGCGTCGCCAAGGTGGTCAAAGGCGGCCGGCGTTTTGCGTTCGCAGCGCTGGTTGTTGTTGGCGACGGCAAAGGCCGCGTCGGTCATGGTTCGGGCAAGGCGCGCGAAGTGCCGGAAGCCATCCGCAAGGCGACCGATGCCGCCAAGCGCAACATGATCAGGGTTCCGCTGCGCGAAGGCCGCACGTTGCACCACGATCTCCGCGGTCGCTTCGGCGCGGGCAAGGTTATTCTCCGCGCCGCGGCTCAGGGTACCGGAATCATCGCGGGCGGGCCGATGCGCGCCGTGTTCGAGACCATGGGCGTTCAGGACGTGGTGGCGAAGAGCGTGGGCAGCAACAATCCGCACAACATGGTCAAGGCGACATTCGCCGCGCTGACCCGCATGACCTCGCCACGGGCGGTCGCCAACAAGCGCGGTAAGAAGGTGTCCGACATCATCGGTCGCCGTGAAGAGCCGGCCGCTCAGAAGGAGGCCTAAAACATGGCGAAAGGCGCAAAGAAGACCGTGACGGTCAAACAGGTTCATAGCGGCGCCGGTCGTTACCGCGATCAGAAGCAGACGCTGGTCGGGCTTGGCCTAAGGGGCATAGGCTCTTCAAAGACGCTGGAAGATTCGCCGGCGGTGCGGGGCATGATCAATAAAGTCAAACACCTGGTCGTTGTCGAGAACGCTTGAATTTCCCGAGATGGTCGAAGGCCTCAGACAAGGGGCCTCGATCGCAGTGAAGGATAGAGACGTCATGAAGCTGAATGAACTTCGCAACCGGCCGGGCGCGACCCATCGCGCCAAGCTCCTCGGCCGCGGTATCGGTTCGGGCCTTGGCAAGACGTCGGGTCGCGGCGTCAAGGGCCAGAAGGCGCGCACCGGCGTGTCGATCAAGGGCTTCGAAGGCGGTCAGATGCCGCTGTATCGCCGCATCCCGAAACGCGGGTTTGCGGCGATCCATCCGCTCAAGCTGGCTGAAGTCAATCTCGGTCGCTTGCAGGACGCGGTTGATGGCGGCCGTCTCAAGGCTGGCGCCAAGGTCGACATCGAGGCCATGATCAATGCGGGCGTCGTTCGTCGCAAGCTTGATGGCGTGCGTGTGTTGGGCGATGGCGAGCTCAAGGTCAAACTCGATCTCGTCGTCGATGGTATCTCGGGTCCGGCCCGGGCGGCGGTCGAGAAGCTGGGCGGGTCGATTTCAATCGTGCCGAGGCCGGCGCCGCAACCCGGCCCGAAAGAACGCAAGAAGAAAGCTGCGTGAGTGAGTTGACCGCGCGTTTAAGCGCGCGGCGTCGTCAAAACGGGATCTAAGCATGGCGTCCGCAGCCGATCGAATGGCCGATAGCATAAATCTCGGGGTCTTTTCCAAGGCCACCG
>VGEM01000176.1 GCA_016869315.1 Alphaproteobacteria bacterium
TGGGTGAGGACGAGGAAGAAGACAGCAAGGACGGGAAGGCCAAGGATAAGGACGGCAAAAAGAAAACGCCCGAGAAGAAATCCGAGAAGAAGCCCGAGCAGCGCGCCGAAAAGCAGCCACCGCCACCGCCCAAGCTGCAAGACGATAACAAGGGCACTGACAAAGACCAGGAGAAGGGCGGCGAGAAAGACGGCGGGAAAGGTGAGGGGGCTGACGGCGAAGATGAAGGCTATCAGCTTCAGGGCATCGGCACCGGCGTGGTGTTCTCGGAAGAAGGCCTGATCTTCACCTGCCTTCACGTCATCGCCGGCGCCGAGCGCATTGGCGTGACCTTCGGCGACGGAACGGAGTCCGAAGTCGAGATCGTCGACGTGCAGCCCGAGAACGATCTCGCGGTGCTGAAGCCGAAGACCGTGCCCGACGATCTCAAGCCGGCGACCCTGCGCTCGACCCGCGGCCTTAACGTCGGCGATGAGGTGGTCGCCGTCGGATTTCCGTTCGGCATCGGGCCGACGGCGACGTCGGGTGTGATCTCGGGCCTGCGCCGCGAGCACTACTCGGAAGAAGGCAAGCGCAATCTGATCGACCTGATCCAGTTCGACGCCGCCGCCAACCCCGGCAATTCGGGCGGGCCGCTGGTCACCCGCGAGGGCGATGTCATCGGCATCGTCACCTCGATCATGAACCCCACCAGCGAAGGCTTTTTCGTCGGCATCGCCTTCGCCGTTCCGATCGAGAACGCCGCCTCCGCCGCCGGCATGTCGCCGTTTTAATTGGGACCCGCGCACCGTCATGAACGATCTTCGCACCACCACGGCCGATACCAGCGCGCTGATGCAGCGCGTCCTTTACGAAGTGAAGAAGGTCGTCGTCGGCCAGGATCACTTCCTCGAGCGCGTGCTGGTCGCGATCCTGGCGCAGGGGCACTTGCTGGTTGAAGGCGTGCCCGGCCTTGCCAAGACGCTCACGGTCAAGACATTGGCCAAGACGCTTCAGGGCAGTTTCAAGCGTATTCAGTTCACGCCCGATCTGGTGCCGGCCGATCTGGTCGGCACGCGCATCTACAACCAGAAGACCGGCGACTTCTCCGTGTCGCTCGGCCCGGTGTTCGCCAATCTCCTGCTCGCCGACGAAATCAACCGCGCGCCGGCCAAGGTACAGAGCGCGCTGCTCGAAGTGATGCAGGAGTATCAGGTCACCATCGCCGGACAGGCCTACCAGGTACCTCAGCCGTTCCTGGTGATGGCGACGCAGAACCCGATCGAAAGCGAAGGCACCTATCCGCTGCCCGAAGCCCAGGTCGACCGCTTCATGATGAAAGTGCTGGTCGGCTATCCGACGCCGGAAGAGGAATTCGTCATCGTCGAGCGCGTGACGGGCGAGGAACTCAACGTCGGCGCGGTCGCCTCGACCGAGCAATTGCACGCGCTGCAGAAATTGTGCCGGCGCATCTATGTCGATCCCGGCCTCATTCACTACGTCGTCAAACTGGTGTCCGCGACCCGCGACCCCGAGCGCTATGGCATTCGCGATCTCGCCAAGTATCTGACCTATGGCGCCAGCCCGCGCGCATCAATTCACTTGATTGAATGCGCCCGTGCGCTCGCCTTCCTGCGCGGCCGCGAGTACGTCGTCCCCGAGGACATTTCCGACCTCGTGCCCGACGTGCTGCGTCACCGTCTGGTGTTGTCGTACGAAGCGCTGTCCGAGGGCCTCAATGCCGATCAGCTGGTCGGCCGCCTTATGCGCAGCATTCCGCCGCCGGCAAAGCCGCTGGAAAACCATGTCCGCGTCGCCAACGCCTGAAAGGACAGTCGCGGAGGTCCGCTCCCAATTCCTGTCATCCCGGACAAGCCGCGCGCATGCGCGGCGCGATCCAGGATCCATCGGGCCACGGATGCGCTGCAAGATGGATCCCGGCTTTCGCGCTGCTCGCCGGGATGACAACTGAATGTTGGTGCGAGAATGACTGATACGACGAGGGTCCAGACCAACGAGACGTCCGACGCTCTGCTGCGGCGGCTTGAGTGGACGGTCATCCGCCGTCTCGACGGGTTGTTGCACGGCTCGTATCGCACGCTGTTCCGGGGCGCGGGGCTCGATCTCGCCGAACTGCGCGAATACCAGATCCACGACGATGTCCGGCATATCGACTGGAACGTCACCGCGCGCGTCGACATTCCGCACGTCCGCCAGTTCATCGAGGACCGCGACGTCATTGCCTGGTTCCTGCTCGATCTCAGCCCCTCGGTCGATTTCGGCTCCTGCGGACGCAAGCGCGACATCCTCGTTCAATTCGCGACCGTGTTGACTCACGTGCTGACGCGCCACGGCAACCCGGTCGGCGTGATGTTCTACGGCGACGGTTTCGAGGGCGTCATCCCGCCCAACACGGGCCGGCGGCACGTGCTTCACATTCTCAATAGCCTGCGAACGCACCCCGTATTGGCGCGCGCGCCGACCACCGATCTCGGCGCATTGATCCGCGCCGCAACCCAGATGATCAACCGAAGGTCGCTCGTCTTTCTGGTCTCGGATTTCATTTCGACGCCGGGCTGGATGCAGTCCTTGCACCAACTTGCGCGCCGTCATGAAACCATTGCCATCCGGCTCACCGATCCGGCGGAGCGCGATCTGCCGCGGATCGGCCTTGCGGTGGTCGAAGATTCCGAAACCGGCGAGCAGATGTTTGTCGATACCGAAAACAAGGCGCTGCGAGCCCGCTTTACCGGAGTCGCCCAACGGCGCGAGAACGAAATCCGCACCGCCTTTGCCAATTCCAGCATCGACGCGCTCGAGCTCGCCACCGACGACGATCTGATGGAAGCGCTGATCCGCTTCGCCGAACTGCGCAAGCGCCGCATCGCGTCGGGCGAAGCCGGTCGCCTGGAGGCCATGGCGTGATCTTCGAATGGCCCCTCCTGCTGTGGGCGTCGGTGCTGGCGCCTTTGCTCATTGTGGGCTTCGTGATGGTCCGGCGTCGGCGTCTTGCGGCCGTGCAACATTACGCTCAGTGGGCGGGCCCGGTGGCGGCGCCCGTCTCGCGCTGGCGCCGGTGGGTGCCGCTGGTGCTGTCTTTCACCGGCATGATCGCGCTGTTCGTCGCCATGGCACGGCCGATCGCCGTGGTGCCGATCGCCTCGTTCCGCGATCGCGTGATCCTGGCGCTCGACGTGTCGAACAGCATGGAAGCGGCCGACATGGCGCCGACCAGGTTCGATGCCGCCAAGGTGGCGGCCAAGAGCTTCATCGACAACCAGGATTCCAATACCCAAATCGGCATCGTCGCTTTCGCCGGCGCGGCGCTGCCGATTCAACGCCCGACCTACGATCGCGAGAAACTTAAGGAAGCGATCGACCGATTGGAATTGATGGAGGGTACGGCCCTCGGCGGCGCCATTCAGGTGGCGTTGCAGACGCTGTACCCCAAGGAAAGCTTCGAGATCGAAAGACCAAAAGAGAAAGACGAGGGCGTCGCCCTTGGTGACCCCAAGCCGCCGGTCGCCGAAGGCGAGAAGATCGTGCGCGATCCCGGCTCGGAAGATGCCGCTGCGATCATCGTTCTCACCGACGGCGCCGCCACGGCGGGCCCAAACCCGCTGGAGGTGGCGAAACTCGCCGCCGAACGGGGCGTGCGCGTGTTCACCGTCGGCGTCGGCACGGCGGACGGCGAGGTGGTCAAGGCCAAAGGCATTTCGATGAGGGTCAAGCTCGACGAAGAGACCTTGCGAAAAATCGCAGACGTAACTCTCGCGCGCTATTTCCTTGCCAGCACCGATACCGACCTCCGTGAAATCTACGAAAACCTGAACGCGCGATTGACCACCGAGACCAAGGAGCTCGAAATCACCGCGTTCGTGCTGGCGTTCGCGGCGGGCCTGATCGCGATCGGCGTGATGTTGTCGCTCGCCTGGTTCGATCGGATCTTGTGAGATGCCGTCGTTTCTCGCCGCCGAGTTTTTGTGGGTGCTGCTGATCCTGCCGCTGGCGGTGGCGCTCTACATTCATTTGATCCGCCGGCGGAAGCCAAGCGCGCTGCGCTATCCCAATCTCGGCTTGATCAAGGAGGCGGTGGGGCCGCGCGGCAGCGTCCGCCGCCATGTGCCGCCGGTACTCGCTTTGCTCGCCATCGCGGTGATGATCGTCGGAATCGCGCGGCCGACCACGGTCCTGACGCTGCCGTCCGAACGCAGCACGGTGGTCCTGGCGATGGACGTCTCGGGCAGCATGCGCGCCGCCGACGTTGAGCCCGATCGCATGTCGGCCGCCAAGTCCGCGGCGCGCGGTTTCGTCAGCGATCAGGCGCGCAGCACCCGCATCGGCCTGGTCGCGTTTTCCACGTCGGCGATGATCATGCAGGACCCGACCATCTCGCGCACCGAGGTGACCGAGGCGATCGACGCCCTGCGGCCGCAACGCTTCACCGCGGTCGGCAGCGGCATTGTCGCGGCCCTTCAGGCAATCGACCCCGAAGATCCGATCACGATGTCGCTCAACACGCGGAACCGGTCGCCCTATGCCGAGCCGCTGGGCGAGCTCAAGCCCGATCAGCCGGCGCTCGACCTCAAGCCGTTGCCGCCCGGCTCGAACACATCGGCGGTGATCGTGCTGCTGAGCGATGGCCGCACCAACGCGGGGGTCGAGCCCTTGGACGCCGCGCGTCTCGCCGCCGACCGCGGCATTCGCGTCTTCACCGTCGGCTTCGGCACGCCGACCGGCGGCATCATCGACTTCGGCGGCGGCATGATGCGGACACAGCTCGACGAAGAAACGCTGCAAGCCATCGCCGACATGACCGGCGCCAAGTATTTCCACGCCGCGACCGAGGCGGATCTGAAAGAAGCCTACAGCTCGCTCACCGCGCAGTTCGTTTCCGAGACCAAGCGCACCGAGGTCAGCGCCGGCGCGGCGGGCATCGCGCTGGTGCTGCTGATCATCGCGGGCGCGTTGTCGCTGATGTGGTCGAGCCGGTTGGCCTAGCCCGGTCCCCGCACATCGATCTCCGCCCACGCCTTGAACGGCGCCGACGCCGCGACCTCGCCGCGTTTGATCATGCCGTGCCAGACGCCGCAGGCTTCGATGAAATAGGGCACGCTGCCCGAGAACATCACATACGACAGCGCCTCGGCCAGTTCCGCCTCGGCACCGCCGAGGCGATATACTTCGGCGATATGCCACGCGAGTTCGGTCTTCTTCTCGAGGCAGCCGTGGATCGCGGCGCCAACCATGTGCAGCAGCGGCTCGCGCACCGGCGCGCCCGATGTCGCACGTGAAAATGCATCGAAATATATTCGCCGCCGGTCGTATCCCTTGAGATGATGTTGCCAGTGGTCGGAGATGAACCCGACCGCGCCGGCGCCTTCGGCCACCGCCGACATGCGGACGATCAATTCAACTTCGGCCTGGGTTCCGCCCGCCGCCAGAAACTTTGTGAGGTGCTGGCTCGCGATGTGTTCGCGCCGCACGTTAAGCACGCCAAGCCAGACAAACTCGCGCTCGCGCGCCGAGAAGGTGCGAGGCACCAGGGTAAGGGCTGTGTAACACGCCTCGTATCCTTCCAGTAGTTGCGGCGCGGTCAGGGCCATCAGGCCATGGTGCGGCAGCAGATAGCCGCGCTTTGCCTTCACCGCCTCGAGCCTGGCAATGGCCTCATTAACGGTCGTGTCGCTGGCGCCTGTGGCCATGGTCATCTCCACCGCATATCATTTGCCGCCAGTACATAGCATGGGTGCGGCAATGCGGATGCGTCTTGTGGCGACACTTTTTTTGGCGGTGGCCACGGTGACGGCGGAAGCGCGGATGCTGACGGTCGCGATCCCCGGCTTTCCGACGCTGGGCCTCAATCCACTGATGATGACCAACCTGCCGCCGCTCTACACCCAGGCGGCGATGTTCGATGCGCTCACCTGGGTCGGTCTCGACGGATCGGCCAAGCCCCAGTTGGCAGATCGCTGGGAGTTCACCAACACCAATACTTGGATATTTCATCTGCGCAAGGACGTGGTGTTCTCCGACAGCCGGCCGTTCACGGCGCGCGACGTCGTGTTCGCGGTCGACCTGCTTCACAGCCCGATCGGCTTGACCTACACCGTCAATGTCGAAGTGCCGTCGCTCAAGTCGGCGCGCGTCATCGACGATTACACCGTCGAGATCACGACTCACGAGCCGAATCCCTTTTTGCCCCAGGAACTCAGCCTGATGCGGCTGATCTCGCCGGCGGCGTGGAGCAAAGGCGGCGACGAAGGCTTCAACAAGGAACCGGTCGGGACGGGGCCTTATATCCTGGTCAGTCGCGATCCGGCGCGCATGCTGCTGCGCGCCAACCCCTCCAGCTGGCGCAAACCAAAGATCGAACAGCTGGAGTTGATCTCGGCGCCCGAGCCGACCACGCGGGTGCAGAGCATCCTTTCGGGTCGGGCTCATATGGCGATGGCGCTCGGGCCCGATCAGCAGGGCCAGATCGAAGCCGCCGGGCATCATGTGCTGGTGCGTCCGGAGCCGTCGATGATCAATATCTCGTTCATCACCATGAAGGAGTCGCCGCTCCGCGACATCCGCGTGCGTCGCGCTCTCAATCATGCGGTCAACAAGCAGAATATCGTCGACACCATCCTCAACGGCGAGGCCAAGGTGTCGTCGCAGCCAGCGCCGGCCATTGCCTTCGGATACGATCCCGACATACCGCCCTATGCCTACGATCCGGATGCGGCGAAGAAACTATTGGCCGAAGCGGGATACGCCGACGGCTTTTCCATGATTGCCGAGATCTACGCCGGCACCTCGACCTTCGCGCCGCTGGTCTATCAACAGGCCGCCGCTGATCTCGCCCGTGTCGGCGTCAAACTGGATGTGCGGATCGTGCCCATCCCCAAGTATTCGCGCGGGTTGCACCAGGGCGAATGGGAAGGCACGGCTTTCGGCGTCGATTACAACACCGCGCCGAGTTTTGATGCGCTGCGCGGTTTCTACCGCCACTCGTGCATGTGGAAAGCGCCGTGGTATTGCGACGAGACCATCATGCCGCTGCTGAAAGAAGCGCTTGGCACCTTCGACATCGAGAAGCGTCGCGACCTGACCCGGAAAGTCCTGCGCCATCAGCGCGGTCAGGCCTCTGGTCTCTTTCTGCACGACCTGGTGCGCTACGATGCCTACAGCAAGGACATCACCGGCTTCGACATGATCGCCGGGTTCATTCCGTACCATCAGATCGAGTTCAAGGAACCATGAACTCGAATTCTCATGACATAGAGGTTTTCGACCGCAAACAGCGTCGTTTTTCGGAATCGCGACCTTACTCGATCCGCCGGAAATGATAGTTTTGTGCGGTTCATGACTTGCGAAAGCTGATGACTTGCAAAAGGAACACCCGATGGTTCTCCTGACTCGAGTAATTAGAGCGTTTCCCGATTAGATGGAATAACCCGAGCTGTTGAAGTAAGCGGCGCATTCTTGCTTTGTGATCGTTTTTATGATGCGGCCTATTGCGTGGGTCAGAGCATC
>VGEM01000177.1 GCA_016869315.1 Alphaproteobacteria bacterium
TGAAATCCTGGTCAGAGCTGCTCAAGGCCGAAATTGCCATCGGCCGCGACGACATTGCGAAAGCGCGCGCCCTGACTGACAACGCGCGCCAAGGCGCCGAGCAGCTCGACAAGGAGTCGCTCGCTTATGTCGGCCTGAAGCGCGGGCTGGATCAGATGACGGCAGCGCTTGACCTCGAAGGCGGAGATTCGGCATCGGCGCGCGCGCTGTACGTTAAGGCGATCGCCGACATGCGCGCTGTGTTGGGCCCTGACGCCTGGATTCAGGCCCTGTATGGCCTCGAGCGAATTGCGCAAATGGCACGGCGCGCCGGCGATTGGGAGCTCGCAAAGACCGCGACCGAGAACATGATGGACCATGATCCCGCCTATGGCGGTTCGCACTACGCCGCCGCGTTGCTAGCCGCGCATCACGGCGATCATGCCGCGGAACGCACGTCGCTGGAGAAGGCCCGCGCCCTGTGGCAGAAGGCCGATCCGAACTTGCCCGAACTGAAAGACATCAATCGGCGCCTGGCCGAGATATCGTAACCGTCGCAAAGACCGCCATGGGACTCTCGATTTTCACGGGCCGCATCGACCTGACAGAGCCGGATGGCCTCACATCTGATTACGAACGATTCATCCTGACTATTAATCCCGACGGGTCGCGCACGCTGAGGACGGTGACGCGTTCTCCCAAAGGTGATTTGCTGCGCGACGTCAATCAGATGGTGGCCCCGGATTGGCGGCCAGTCGAAGTTGTCGGCCGCTTGTTCTTCAAGAACGAATTTCAAGGCACGGTGATGCGGCGCATCATCGGCGACAAGATTCACTCCTACGTTTGGACGCCGGGCGTCGAGATGGACTACCAGGTCTTCGATGCGCCGCCGAAGATGACGCTCGGTTTTCACCCGATCTTCCATGATGCGTGGAAAATGAGTTTCCTCGACCTCTCACACCATGAGTATCAGGACATTCTCACGCACACGGTCTCGAATACGTGGAACGGTCGCTCGCTTGGCCACGGCATGAAGATCAAAGCGCAGGTGAAATTCGACGGCCGGGAAACCGTCAACGTCGGCGCCGGCTCTTTCGCCTGCGAGCGTTTCATCTGGCAAACGTCGTTCGGCAAGGAGCTGCACGTCTGGCGCCACGGACCGCACCATATGTTCGTGAAGATCGTTGTGGCCAAGGGTGACAAGGAAGGTTCGGTTTATGAGCTCGCATCCCTTGAGGAAAAAATTGTCGCGTGGCCGTAACTAGTTAAACTTAGTCATTTTTTTTATCTTATTGATATATAAAAGATATTACAGACTGATTTTAAACTTAGCTACACTAATATCGCGACATGCCCGATCCCATCAACATCCATGCAGCCAAGACCCATTTGTCGCGCCTGATCGAACGTGTCGAAGGCGGCGAAGAGGTCATCATTGCGCGCGCCGGTCGCCCGGTCGCAAAGCTGGTGCCCTTGGCATCAAAAGCCAAACGTACGCCACGTCGCTTCGGCCTCTGGCGCGGCCTCGTCACCCTAGCACCGGATTACGATCCAGTAGCGCCGATGTCGGACGACGAGATCAAGACATGGACCGACGGACCGCTCCTTCCTGGCGTTAGTGAAGAGTCTGCTCCGCACGAAGCCGGCACTCCCAAAATCCAGGGCAAGCGCTAACCATGCGCTTGCTTCTCGACAGCCATGTTCTGCTTTGGCTGTCGTTGATGCCCGATCGCCTTTCGGACGACGCACGCGCCATCATCGCGGATCCCGACACCGAGGTGGTGGCGAGTGCCGCGACGTTCTGGGAGTTTTCGATCAAGCAGAAGGAGGGAAAACTCGACGTCAAGGTCGACTTCGACGTCTTGCTTCAGCGTACAATTGAGGAAGGCGACATTGACGTCATCGACATTACGCCAAGACACGGCATTTTCGCCGGGCAACTCCCAGTCATCCACGGCGACCCTTTCGATCGGATTCTGATCGCCCAGGCGATCCTCGAAGACTGCACGCTGGTGACACGCGACCAGAACATCATGCGCTACGCCGTGCCGGTGCTGCGGGCATGAATACCGTGACGTCGGCGCCAACTAACTCTCCCGCAGACCGACGCCGGACCATAACCACGCTCGCCCTGCCGATCGTGGCTGGCATGGTGTCGCAGAACATCACGAACCTCATCGACACGGCGATGATGGGTTTCGTCGGCCCCGAAGCCTTGGCCGCCGTCGGCCTCGCCAGCTTCGCCAATTTCATGTGCATCGCCTTCATCACCGGCCTGTCGGCCGGCGTCAGCGCGATGGTGTCGCGACGCAAGGGCGAGGGCCGCGAATCTGAAACAGCGGTGCCGCTCAACGGCGGTCTGTTCTGGTCGCTGGTGATTGGCGTTCCTTAGACGGTGATTCTGATCGCCCTCGCGCCATCGATTTTCAAACTCCTCACCAACGATGCCGCAGTACAAGCAATTGGAATTCCGTACCTGCAAATTCGCATGGTCGGCATGGTCGGTATCGGCATGAACTATGCCTTCCGTGGTTATTGGAACGGCGTCGGCGGTCGACCGTCTACATGCGAACCCTGATCGTGATGCACATTGCTCAGATCTCGATTGCCTGGACATTCATCTTCGGCCACTTCGGCGCGCCTGAGTTGGGCGCAGTTGGTGCCGGCATCGGCAACACATCAGCGGTCTTTATCGGCACGCTCCTCTACGCGACGCAGGCGCTGGCTCTCGCACGGGGCAATAAATTTCTGGCGCGGTTGCTGTGCCGCGAGACATTGTTCACGATCCTCCGCGTGTCATTGCCGGCATCTCTCCAGCAACTTTTCTTCTCGGCCGGATTCACGGCGCTGTTCACCATCATCGGCCGCATCGGCACGCCCGAACTCGCCGCGGCGAACGTGCTCCTCAACATTTCGCAGACGGCGTTTCTGCCAGGGCTCGGACTTGGGCTCGCAGCGTCTGCTTTGGTGGGCTAGGCCTTGGGGCGCGGCGACGGGGCCGACGCTCGCGCCCTGGGGTTGGCAAGTGGCGCGCATCGGTATGGCCGTGATGGCGGCCGTGGGCGCGCCGATGGTATTGTTCCCAAGCGCAATTCTCGGCGTCTTCCTTCACGACCCTGCAGTCGTTGCCATTGCGAAAGCGCCGCTACAACTGGCCGGCGCCACCATCATGATTGAAGCGATCGCGATCATTCTGATGAATGCGCTCCAGGGTGCCGGCGCTACCGGCCTCGTCGCGCGACTTTCCATAGGCCTGCAGTGGGTGATGTTTCTGCCGCTGGCCTATGTCATTGGCCCCGTGCTGGGGTTGGGTTTGATTGGCGTTTTGGCCTGGTTCATCAGCTATCGGTTCATTTCAGCCGCCGTCCTGGTGATGGTCTGGGAAAAGGGCGCGTGGCAAAAGATCAAGGTGTGAAGTTTCACCTCCAGCTTCTCCCACATGACTTTGATCCCTGGCGTATCGCGGCCTTATAATGGGGATCGCGCTTAACACCAGGAGTTGACCATGCCCCGTCAGGTCGATCACGCCCTCGCCGTCCATTTCAGCCGCGACGAAGCCGCGCGTCAGGGCTTTGTCACGGGCACGCGCCGCTTTGTCCTCAACGATCTCGCGCGGCACCTGCGCGCAACCTACGACAAGAAAATCAAACCGTCGTTGAAGCGCGCCAAGGGTGCGGAACCCAAGGATGGGCCGACCATCCACAAGGCGATGAAGCCCGAGACGATGTTCAAGTTTTATTCGACGCTGCGGTCGTCCGCGCAGGAAATGGTGTGGCGTTCGGTGTTGCCCGGCATCGAACGCGAGGCCGACGACATGGCACGGAAGGCCGACACTGCTGCCGACGTCACCCATCTCGACCCGAATCTGACCATTCCCCGCAGTATCACCGAACTCGATGTCCATTTAATGCCGGGTGCTTATGCGGCCGAGACGTTTAAGGGCGACGTCAGCCAAGGTGCCCTCTACGAAAACGGCCTTGCTGTATTCCTGATGGGCTACCTTGGGCCCGACTGCGACGATACCGGCCGCTCGGTGTCACGATACCTGCAGGCGCGATTCCCCGACTTCAAGCCAAAGCGGATGCTCGATATCGGCTGCACTATAGGATTCAATACGCTGCCATGGCAGGAGACCTGGCCCGAGCTCGAGATTGACGCCATCGACCCCTGCCCCCCCAATGTGCGCTATGGCGCAGCGCGAACCAAGTCGAAGGGCAAGTCGGTTCGATTCCATCAAATGATCGGCGAGGACCTGAAATTCCCCGACAGCAGCTTCGATATCGTCTGGTCGGCCATGGTGCTGCACGAGCTCACCGCCAAGGGCGTCGCGCAGTGCATCAAGGAATGTTACCGCGTGTTGAAGCCGGGCGGGCTCATGATCCACATGGAGCTTCCGCCCAATGTGATGGTCGGTCCCTACGAGCAGTTCTATTTGGATTGGGACGCGTACTACAACAAGGAACCGTGGTATAAAAAGTTCCGTGATACCGATCTCAAAACCTTGGTGACGGATGCCGGCTTCGCTACAAAGAAATATTTTCAGTACGTGATGCCAAGCTGGCACAACCATGGCGCCGACGCTGTCTTGGCATCGGCGACAAGCGAGGCCAACCATAAGGGCGACAATGTCGGCCGCCTCGCCGACGGCATTCGTTGGTTTACGTTTGGCGCGTGGAAGTAGGCGCTTGCGATACACGCTCGCTGCCCTCGGACTGATCGCCGCCGAAACGAACGCACATGCCGCCCCTACGGCGACGGTTCGCCTTGCCGTGCCCGTGGCCATGTCGACTTATGGCCATCCGTTCAATGCCGATGACGGATCGAGCACACGCCTTGCATTGTTCGACGGCCTCACCGCCCTGACGCGTGAAGGAAAACTGGAACCGGCCCTGGCGCAACGCTGGCGGATGACCAGTCCAACAACATGGATCTTCGAACTCAGGCCCGGCACCGTCTTTCACAATGGCCGCCCGATGACGGCGGACGCGGCCGTCGCGGCGATCAACTATGTCCTCGGCGATCCGACGTTGTTTGCGTACCGCGATGTCGTGAACGTCGCCGGGGCACGAGCGTTGTCGCCGACGGAACTGAAAGTCACGACCAGAACGCCGGATCCGATTCTGCCCAACCGTCTTGCCGGCGTGATGATCCCGGAGCCGGAAGCGTTTCGCGCCCTCGGCATCGGCGGCTTCACAAGGGCGCCCGTAGGCACCGGACCCTTCCGGCCACGCCAGTGGGACCGTGGCACCGGTCGCGCAACCCTGATCGCGGAGCCGTCCTCTTGGCGTGCCAGCAAGAGTGTCGGTACGATCGAAATGAACATGCTGACCGACGTGACGACACGGATGCAAGCGCTACTGTCGGATCAAACCGATATCGCGGTTAACCTTGAGCCCGATCATGTCGACGTTCTTCAAAAAGAGGGTTTGACGACCCACGTTCTTCCGGCACCGCATGTTCTTGTCATCGCCCTCAGAAATATCGGCGAAGCGGCAGAGCCACTGAAAGACGCACGGGTTCGCCGCGCCCTCAATCTCGCCGTCAATAAACAGCAGATGCTCGACGGCGTGCTTGGTGGCCGCGGCGCGCTTGCCAGTCAGATCACGACAGTCGGCGTTCCGGGCTTCGATCCGACGCTTGCGCCCTACCCGTACGACCCGGCAACCGCTCGGAAATTGCTGTCGGAAGCCGGTTACGGCAAGGGATTCGATTTGGACGTTGGTGTCTTCAGCGGCCAGGTGCCGGGCGACACCGCGATGTTTCAGTTGATGAAACAGGATCTCGCCGCCGTTGGCGTCAATGTCACGCTGCGTGCCTTGTCGATGGCGGAGTTCATGCAACGCGTTGGAACCGGTGAATGGAGCGGCGCCGACGCCCTCCCAACCGCCCTATCCAGCGCGCGCTTTGGCGACGCGAGCCAGGCCATTGAGTTTTTGTCGTGTGCCTCTCCGGCGAAAGTCTTTTGTGCCCCTGAGTTGACGAAACCGATCGAAGCGGCGGCAACAGAGCTCGACCCAGCCAAACGCGCCGCCATGATGCAAGGTGTGGTGCGCGCACTTCACGACGTAGCGCCGGTCCTGTTACTCACGCAATATGTCAGCTTCACCGGCACGTCGAAACGTGTGAAAACCTACCTCACCCGCGCCAATGGCGTTCGGTTCGAGGCGATCGAGGTCGTGCCATGAGCGAGATCGACTGGTCGACCCTTCGCAGCATCGTCGGTGCCGAGAACCTCAACTTGGACCCGGCCGAGCGCGCCTACGTCTCGCAGGACTACTTTGCCAGGGCCGAGCCGGTTGCCGCGGTGGTCGTTCCGACATCGACCGAGACGCTGTCACGTGCCGTTGCCTGGCTGACAGAACGCGGGTTTGCCATTTATCCTCGTGGCGCGGGCTTTTCCTATACCAACGCCTATCTGCCGACGCGGCAACCGGGCGTCTCGCTCGATCTGCGAAAAATGAACCGTGTGCTCGAGATCAATCCGACCGACATGTACGTCACCGCCGAGGCGGGATGCACCTGGCGCGCACTCGACGAGGCCTTGGCCGCACATGGCGTGCGCACACCCTTCTGGGGGCCGTTGTCGGGCCGGTACGCCACGCTGGGCGGGTCGATCTCGCAGGGCAGCGTCAGTCTGGGCTCCGGTAGTTTTGGCCCCTCGGCTGACAGTGTGCTCGGCCTTCGGGTGATCGCCGCCGATGGGACAATCGTGACGACCGGATCGGGCGCGCAGCCGGGCTTCAGCCCGTTCTTTCGGCACTATGGGCCCGACCTGACCGGGCCGTTTTGTGGCGACGCGGGCGCGCTTGGCATCAAGGCGACGGTGACACTTCGGCTGATAAAACGCCCGGCGCAATTTTCCGGTGTTTCCTTCGGCTTCGATGACTTCGATCATCTCGTCGACGGCATGGCCGCAGCCGCCCGATTGAGCCGCGTCGGTGAGAGCTTGGGCATGGCTCGGATGGCCCTTGCCAAGGCCGCGACAACATCGGGCTTGCTCGCCGATATCAAAATGGGCCTCGACATCGCGAAATCGGCCGGACTTGGCGCAGCGGCAAGAATTGCCTTGGCCGGTCGGCGGTTCCTCAATGGTGCGCCGCAGACCGCGCATTTCACGATTGAGGCACACGATCAGCGCGAACTTGCTGCCGTCACCGCCACGCTGCGACGTGCGCTGTCGTCATTCGGGGCCGAGATGGTCAAAACCGTTCCGGCCGCCATGCGCGCCAATCCTTTTGCCGCTTACGACATGGTCAGCTTCGACGGTCGGCGTCAGCTGCCGATGCACGCCATCCTGCCGTTCTCGCGGGCGGCGGATTTCGACCGGCGCCTGGACACTGTTCTCGCAAACCATGGCGACAGGCTGAAGGCACTTGCCATTGAAGTCCTGCGTGTTTATGCGGGCGTTGGCAGCACCGGTTTTCTCTACGAGCCCGTCATACTATGGAATGACACGCCCGAAGAGTTTCATCGCCGTCACTCCAATCCGGCGACACTGGCGAAATCCACCGCAA
>VGEM01000178.1 GCA_016869315.1 Alphaproteobacteria bacterium
TTCGTCACAGGCGCTGGCAATGATGGCCTCGCCCGTGGCGGCCCTTATGACCAAATCACCATTGGAGCCGTTCGCCATCTCCAGTGTGCGGGCGCAGATCAACGTTTCACGCAAAGGCACAGGCGCTAATGCCGCGCCCAAACGCTCCAACAGCAGCGCTACCTCCATCATGCCAAAGCCGACTCCACCATTGGCTACAGAAATGCCGACGCCCGTTAAGCCGGCTTGCGCCAGCAACTGCCACAGCATTGAATCGAAGGGTGTGCCTGAAGAGACGAAGGCGCGCAGCTGATTGTCCCCGCAATTATCGCTGAGGATGCTGTCCGCCAGTGCGACCAATGCCTTCTGATCGCTATCCAATGCGAATTCCACGGCTCA
Organism: Alphaproteobacteria bacterium; assembly: GCA_016869315.1. Lineage (GTDB taxonomy): Bacteria > Pseudomonadota > Alphaproteobacteria > Rhodospirillales > Rhodospirillaceae > VGEM01. The sequence goes on from VGEM01000178.1 coordinate 379, forward strand.
GGCTTCCCCGTCAGGGGCGCGGAACGCGGGCAGGACATAGCCCGGTTCTATCTCCACCCAATCTAGCCGCAAGGGCATGTCGACGACAATATCCTTCTCCGGCAAGCCAACCCCGTTGGCGATCAATCTCACACCCTCTTCCAATTCCACCAGCAACACCGGCAGCGGATATTGCAAGCTGGGGATGCGAGGCTGGTGCACAACAACAAAGCTATGCAACTTGGCTCGCCCTGACGCCTTGACAGCGTGCCATTCTAAAGATCGACACTTCGGGCACCCCGGCCCCGGAGGATGACGCATCTGACCGCACGAAGCACACTGCTGGATCAGCAGTTCGCGTCGAGAGATACCTTCCCAATAATGAGCATTATCGTGGGTGATAGCCGGGCGCGGATGAGAGAATTCCGCCGCACTCGACAACGAAGCGGCAGCCGGCTGCGCAAGGTTAGGCTTGAACTTCAGCACCCTTAATAGCGTCCGCCCAACGGGGTCGCCGTTCTGGTCAGTAAATTCGTAGCGGATGGTAACGAAGTGACCAATGCCTAAGCCCGTACGCTTCTCAGGCGAGACCTCGTCGACCACCGCAGTGTAAGATATACGGTCGCCCTCTACTAAGTAGCGGTCGTACTCCTGTTCGATGTTGGTGGCCACCACGCCGGTGTAGCCGGCCTCATCAAACAGGTTGAGGACAGGCATCGAGTCTTCTGCAGTGCGTCCTGTGTCTCGGAAGCGGGCCATGGTCCACACTTCCAGCATAGCGGGTGGGCTTACCGGAGCTGCGAAGCCCTGGGCCGCTGCCGCCGCGGCATCGACATACAGCGGGTTTTCCTCACCCATGGCCTCGCACCAGCGGCGGATCATCGGCACGTTGACCGGATCACGTGCCTCAACCGGGCGGGTGGCCTCCTTGCCAAGCCAGGCCTGTGCACGGGTATAGAGATCGAATTCTTGGTTTATCTTCTTATCCTCCGGTCAGCGAGCAGCGCGGGGAAGGCCAAGGCCGACCTGCGCTACCATATCTCGCAACACTTCGGCCGCTCCGCCCCCGAATGTGTTGATCTGGCAAAGGCGGTATTCGCGTTCGATCCGGCCTTTCAGCACGGCGCGGAGCGAACCCGCACGCACCAGTCCGGCGGCGCCGAGCACGTCGAGCAACAGGCGCATGACCTTGATCATACCCTCCGTGGCGAACACCTTAACTGCGCCCGCCAGGTCAGGCTTGGTGATGCCCTGAGCTACTTCCCAGCCAACACGGTTTCCCATGGTTTCGCTGGCCAAAATGAGGGCATAGGCTTCTGCTAGTGCGCTCTGCACCCAAGGAAGGTCGATTACCTTCGCTCCAGTGCTTCCAACCTGCGTGGCCCGAGCCCAGTCGGCGACCTTGTCAAACAGGCCATGCGCAGCATAGATCAGGGCCGCCAAGCCAATACGTTCGTGGTTCAACTGTTCAGCAATCAGCTGCCAGCCGGCGTTTTCCTGCCCTATCAACATATCCGCGGGCACCAAGACATCCTGATAGTAAGTGACGTTAGTGCGGATCCCGCCCACGGTGATGATGGGCGAAACAGAAAATCCCGGGTCACGTGTGTCCAGCATTAGAATTGAGATGCCCTTGTGCGGGGAGGCTTCCGGATCGGTACGAGCAGCGAGAAAAACATAGTCCGCACCTTCCGCGCCACTGGTGTAGGTTTTCTGCCCATTGACTCGGTAGTGATCGCCTTCCCGAACGGCGCGAGTTTTCAAAGACGCAAGATCTGTCCCGGCGCCCGGTTCAGTGTAGCCGATGGCGAAGATAAGGTCGCCGGCAGCAATGAGCGGTAAGATGCGGCGCTTCTGATCTTCGGTACCGAACCGTATAACGGCTGGGCCAACCGTGTTAACCGTGACGAAAGGGTAAGGAGCATCGGCCAGCACGAGCTCTTCCAGGAGGATCTTCTGAGCCTGGGGGTCAAGTCCCCGCCCACCATATTCCAACGGCCATCCGGGGGTAAGCCAGCCGTCGCTACCCATCTGGCGGATTACCGCGCGGTAGCGCGGGCCACCTTCGGCGCCGAATGTTTCGGCACGGACCTCGTCCGTCACCAGCTCATTGAGATAAGCGCGGAATTCGGCACGGATGCGCCGCTGTCCCTCGCTGTAATCGACATACACCGCTCAGGCGTCCTCTTGCTGGAATGGGGGAATATTTAACCGCTCAAGCGTCTGGGGCGTAACCGGGACATAAGCACCTGCGTGCGGGTCGGAGACAAATAGTGGTTCTCCGGTTAACACTGGGTCATAGCCCTGCCGCTGCATTGGCAGCTTGCGCAGCTTGTAGGTGGTGGTCATGTCCATGTTAGCGCAAAGCCTCACGAACACGGGTACAGCATAAGCTGCAAGTCTGGAGCTAGCAAAGGCATGGAACACCGCCGGATCAAAGGATGCGCCTGATGTCAGAGTTAGTGCCGCCATACCCGCCCGGCCCTCGACACCCGGCACGCGCACCCCATAAATGTTGACCATATCCAGCCCTGGATAGGCCGACAGCACCGTTTCAACTTCTTGGGTGGACACGTTTTCGCTTTTCCAACGGAAGGTGTCCCCCACACGGTCGACAAACCAAACGTAGCCGTCAGCATCAACTCGAACCAGATCGCCAGATCGTACCCAGGCATCGCCGAGCTTGAAGAGGTTGCGTGCCTGTTTAGACTCCGTCGCCGCCGCCGAAGTGTAGCCCTCGAAGAACCCTCCCAGTCCGTTACCCGGCAATACCTCGGCGATCAGTTCACCGATCTCATCGGGGCCGGCAAGCACGGGGCGCCCTTCAGCGTCCCGTACCGGTTCGCCGGCTTCAACATCCCAGCGCTGGACTCGCATGTTGCTGTATTCCGGGTGCGTAATGCGACCGACAGCGCCAACGACATTGTCCACATTAATCAAACCGTAGTTTGCCTCGGTCGCGCCCAAGCCCTCAAACACCTGTTCGATGCCAAAGCGTTCCGTGAAGGTACGCCATATGTCCGGCCTCAACCCTGCTCCAGCCATCTTGCGCAGAGTATGATCACGGTCGTCAGGCCTAGGCTCTACTGGGAGCAGATAGCGAACGATTTCACCGATATAATACATCGCAGTAACGCGGTGCTGCCGCACATCGTCCCAGAAACGCGAGCGGCTGAACTTGCGACGCAAGACGAAGGGCACGCCGAACGCCAAGCAAGCTGAAGGCACGACCATGCCGCCAGCGCCGTGGTACAATGGAAGGACGCAATAGAAGACGCTGTCCTTATCGAATTCCAAAAGCCCGCCCATCATCTCACCGCTGCTTAGAAAGCGCAGATGGCTCATCTTTGCTGCTTTAGGCAGGCCCGAGGTTCCCGATGTGAACATCAGGTACAGAGTATCCGAAGCGACCAATCCCTGTCGCCAGGCCGGCGGCGGATCAGTGTCGGCAGCGGCAGCGAGAAGCTTGGCGAAATCCTTACGTGCCGGGCCAGGGACAAACTGCATCCCATCGTCAGCGTCAACGAGCACTGGGATCCCGATCGGACCATTTAGTGTACCTAGCGCGTCAAGCAGCTCTGTGCCCACGATGATTGCGCGAGCATTAACTTCTTTCAGAGCATAGCTTAATAACGACCCAGCCGCGCTAGTGTTGATCAGCGCGGCAATAATTCCGGCCTTAGCCAACCCCACCCAAGCAAGAACGAATTCTGGCCGGTTGTTCATCAACAGGGCCACTACATCGCCTCGCTTTAGACCGAGTGATCTAGCCGCATGCGCTACCCGATTTGAGTAACAATTAGCTTCAGCAAAGGTTATCCGACGGCTTTCGAAAAGGATGAAGGGTGTGTCCGCGCTGTCGATCGCGCGGGCCTCAAGACGGTCGGGGACCAGAAGCGGCATATCGCGCGTGAACTCCGCCACGCGGCGCGCGCCCTTCATCAGGCGCGCCAAGCTCTCATCGCGCGTTGGGCGAAGTAAACTTTCGTTCATTACGCAGCCTTTCCCTTAAGCGGCCTTAAATGAAAAACAGTAGTCCGGACTAACGCCGCGGGGAGCAAGCCAGCAGGCCGGCTCGGCGCGATATTAACCGGGTTGGGATGTGAGCGATGTTACAGCCCGTGCGGCGCCCCGAATTGCGCCTTCGATATAGCCGACGCCAGTACAGTCTCCGATGGCTTCGACAACGAAGCCTTGCGCACGCAAGCTCTCCGCGAGCGCCGAATCTCCGCTAGCACCCATCGCCACGATGACATGGTCGGCCAAGACGGAATGCGCCATTCCCTTGTTGTCGGTGAAAGTGACAACTTTTTCTTTGATCGCGATGTCCGTGACACCTCCATGCAGCGCGACGTTATGCTCTTTGAGCTCGGTGAGCAGCCGCATGCGTCGGACCAGCGGCAGGCCTTTACCTAAGCGAGGCGCGGGCTCTAACACGGTCACGCGGCGTCCGCGCTCCTGCAAGAACTCAGCAAGCTCGTTGCCAACCAATTCACCGCCAACAATGACAATATTGGCGCCCAGCGGCATCCAACTCAGCGAAGCCGCACGAACGAAATCGAGATTGGCTGTCAGTCCGGTGGTGGCGCCGATCCGCATGGCCAAGCGCGTCGCCAGCCCGGTCTTGCGTTTGAGCTCTTCAGATTTCTCGCCCAGCAGCAAGTGGCGCAAATCATCCCCACTAAAGACATGCGGCAATTCACTACCGGGGAGCGCAGGCATGTCGCGCCGCCCACCGGTCGCGACGATAACCGCGTCAGGTGCAAGATCGCGTAACATCGCCGGCGTCGCTTCGGTGTTGAGTCGAACCTGCACCAACGACCGTTTGACGCGCGCCATCATCCAGTCGAGCAGCCGCTCGTTTGCTGGATAAGCGAGTGAGGCGAAACGCAGTGTCCCGCCTAGCCGACTGCTCTTTTCGATCAAGGTCACAAGGTTTCCAGCTTCGGACAATCGATACGCCGCCTCCATCCCACCGGGGCCGCCCCCGATCACGGCGTAATGCCTACCCGTTACCCGCGCATCGCGGCGCTCGCATTCAAAGCCCGTCTCCGGATTGACGGCACAACGCATTGGCTGCTGCAAATACGCGGCGCTAACACAGGTGTAGCAATAGATGCACGGTCGCACGTGGTCAGCTTGGCCGGCTGCAAGCTTCTTGGGCAGAGCCGGATCGGCGAGCAATTTGCGTCCCATCGCCAGAAAGTCGTAGCAACCCTGTGCAATGTGTTCGTCTGCCGCGCTAGGTTCAATCCGCCCCAAAGCGATGACTGGCACGCGCACAATTTTCTTGATCGCTTCCGCCGCAGGCAGATTACTTTCCGGATCGTGAGGCACGTTCGATGCGGAGTGAAGCTTGCCTATACCAACATTGTGGTAAGAGGAAACAGTGATAGCGTCTACCCCAGCGTTCTGCACTAAGATCGCGGCCTCAATCGCATCGGGAAGAATGATACCGCCATCCTTGCCAATCTCACGTGCATCGAGCTTGCACAAAATCGGGAACTCGCCGCCCACTTCAGCGCGCACGGCTGTAATTACTTCAAGCAGAAAGCGCAGACGGTTCTCAAGCGAGCCGCCGTATTTATCGGTACGGGTATTGGTCTTGGGTGAAATGAATGAGGAAAGTAGATAACCGTGAGCACTATGAATCTCTACAGCATCGAAGCCAGCGGCCTTGGCCCGGCGCGCCGCCGCAGCGAACTGACTCACCGCCAAATCTATATCTGCCTGCTCCATCACCTTGATCAGCGGCGTCTTGGCGCCCGCGAACACGCCCATCTCCTCGGGCAGGAAGTAACTGATGAAATCACCCTGCATCGGCGACGGATAGCACGGGGCCCAGAGCGGAGCGTCAAATGCGCTAGTTGAAAAACCCGCGACCAATCCACCATGGTGAAGCTGCGCAGCGATCTTTGCGCCGTGACAATGGACGCGATCGGTCAGCTTGATCATTCCGGGCAGAAATTTGTCGTCTGAAATCGCCGCCTGTTTTGGCATCACGGCGCCAGTCGGCCACGCTACACTGAAAACCCCTGTAATAATCAAGCCCGCGCCGCCGATCGCTTGCTCCTCATGATAAGCGATCAAGCGTTCTCCGCAGGTCCCGTCTTCCTCGGACAAGCTGACACCCATCGCTGCAACACAAATGCGGTTACGAATCGCCAACGAGCCGATGCGTCCACTCGACAGCAAGTGAGAGTATTTCGTTGTCACCATTACGCATTTCTCCGCGCCGCATTCGAGCTTGTCGCATTCCAACTTGGATAATCCGTGTACCCCTTTTCTTCACCGACATAGACATGTACGAAGTCTGGCTTCGCCAATTCGGCGCCAGCACGAAGACGCTCGACAAGATCGGGATTGGCGATAAATGCGCGGCCAAAACTCACTGCGTCCGCCCGGCCATTATTCAACAGCGCCTGGGCACTATCCCCGCTCAGATTATTGTTGGCGACGATCTTGCCGCGCCAGGCTGCCCGCAACATCGCGAGCGTGTCAAAATCGGGTATGCCCATGTCGATGACATGCAGGTAGGCGAGGTTCAAGTTGCTGGCAGACTTCACGAACGGCTCGAACGTTTCCGCCGGATTGGACGGATCCATGCCGTTGTACGAGTTCCCCGGCGAAATGCGAAACCCCACTCGGCCAGCCCCGATCGCATCGACAAGAGCCTTCAGGACTTCGATTGGGAAGCGGATACGATTTTCGACAGACCCGCCATACACATCTTCACGACGATTGCTAGCAGGATTCAGGAACTGATTGATGAGATAGCCACTGGCACAGTGCAGCTCCACACCATCCATTCCTGCTGCGATTGCGTTCCGGCCAGCGTTTGCATATTCCGCTAGCAACGCCGGTATTTCTTCGGTTGCAATTGCGCGCGGCATGGCTGTGCCTACTCGTCGACTGTCAGGACCTGGAACCTGCGCGGGACAAACCAGAGCGGACGGTGCAATAACGTCGGCTTCGAATCCCCGGTTCGCCGGCACCACGACACGCCCGCAATGCATCAGCTGCATCACGATCCGGCCTCCCTCGGCGTGCACGGCGTCGGCCACCTTAC
>VGEM01000179.1 GCA_016869315.1 Alphaproteobacteria bacterium
TTAAGCAAGAACCCCCTTCGCGTGCTTGATTCCAAAGACCCCGCCGATAAAGAAGTGGTGGCCAACGCGCCACGCTACACCGATCACCTCAATCAAACGTCGCGCGACTTTTTCAAGGCGGTGCAGGACGGGCTTGCCAACCTTGGCGTTGCATTCACGGTCAATCCGACTCTCGTGCGCGGCCTCGACTACTATTCCCACACAGCCTTCGAATTCACGACCAATGCTCTCGGCGCGCAGGGCACGGTACTGGCCGGCGGTCGCTATGACGGATTGATTCAGCAAATGGGCGGCCCGCCGACGCCTGCGACGGGCTGGGCGGCCGGCGTCGAGCGATTGGCGATGCTGTTGCCGGCGATTTCGCCGGCGAAGCGGCCGATCGCGGTGGTACCCGTGGGGGACGCACAGGAAATCGAAGCGGAGAAACTGGCGCATCGCCTGCGCGCGGCAGGCTTTACCATCGACATCGGTTTTGGCGGCAACATGGGCAAGCGCATGAAGCGCGCCAATAAGGTGAACGCTGTCGCCGCCGTGATCCTCGGTGAAGACGAACTCAAGGCCGGCGTCGCCACCGTGCGCGCATTCGATTCGGGCGAGCAGTCGAGCTGCCCGCTCGGCGATTTGGAGCAGCGGCTGGCGACATTTCGTTAGAGTCCGTTGAAGATGAGGTTGGCAAGCGCATTTTTCTCTTCTCTGTCATTCCGGCGAAAGCCGGAATCCAGGTTTCTGCTTTCTGGTGACAAACCGTCAAAAGCGAAAACCTGGGCCCTGGCTTCCGCCAGGGCGACAAGTTCCCTTTTCTGAGTTCTTCCAATGAGCCTCGACGAAAACCTCAACAAGATTCTGGCGCGGCACGACGAGTTGCAGGCGCTGATGGCTGTTGGCGGCTCGGGCCAGAGCTATGCCGCCATGAGCAAGGAATTCTCCGATCTCGGGCCGCTGGTCGAGCAGATCAACGCGCTCAAGTCCGTGCGTCGGGAATTGGCCGATTCCGAGGCGCTTGCGGGCGATGCGGCGACCGACACCGAGATGCGCGCTCTTGCCGAAGATGAAATCCGGCGCCTCAAGGATGAGGTCAAGACGCAGGAGCAAAATGTCCGCGTTGCACTCATCCCCAAGGACGAGGCTGACGCCAAGGATGCGATCTTGGAAGTTCGCGCCGGAACGGGCGGCGAGGAGGCGGCGTTGTTCGCGGCCGATCTGTTCCGGATGTACGAGCGTTATGCCAATGACCAGGGTTGGCGCTTCGAGGTTATGGATATTAGCGACACCGGTATCGGCGGCCTCAAGGAAGCGGTTGCCAATATCTCGGGCAAGAATGTCTTTGCAAAGCTCAAGTACGAGTCCGGCGTTCACCGCGTCCAGCGCGTGCCGGTTACCGAAGCGAGCGGACGAATTCATACCTCGGCGGCAACCGTTGCCGTGCTGCCCGAAGCCGAGGATGTCGAGATCGACATCAAGACCGAGGACCTCCGTGTCGATACCTATCGCGCGCAAGGTGCCGGCGGACAGCACGTCAACCGCACCGACAGCGCGGTGCGCATCACGCACATGCCGTCCGGCATTGTCGTGCAATGCCAAGACGAGAAATCGCAGCACAAGAACCGCGCCAAGGCGATAAAAATGCTGCGCGCCAAGTTGTACGATGCCGAGCGGCAAGCGCTCGATTCTGCCCGCGCCGCCGACCGCAAGAATCAGGTCGGCTCCGGCGATCGGTCCGAGCGCATTCGCACCTATAACTTCCCACAGGGCCGGGTCACCGATCACCGCATCAATCTCACGCTCTATAAGATTCAGGACGTGCTCAATGGCCCCGGCCTCGATGAGCTGATTCAGGCGCTCGCTACCGAAGATCAGGCGGCCAAGCTCGCCACCATGACATGAGCGGCGAGACCGTTGCCGTCGCGATCAAACGTCTGTCTGACGCTTTCGCTCGGGTCGGGATCGACAACGCCAGACTGGATGCTCGCATTCTCGTTGGGCGCGCGCTTGGCGTGTCTGCAGGCGAGACCGCGCTGCATGCCGATCGCGTGCTTGATGACGGCTCAGCTCAACGTCTGACATCGTGGGCCGACCGTCGTTTGGCACGCGAACCCATCGGCCGCATCCTGGGCGAGCGCGAATTCTGGGGGCTCACCTTTGAACTCTTGCCCGACACCCTCGAACCGCGCCCCGATAGCGAGGCCCTTGTCGCGGCGGTCCTCGAGGCCAACAAGAACCGCGCGCCGCGCATCCTCGATCTTGGCACCGGAACAGGATGCCTGTTGATCGCTTTGCTAAAGGAAATTCCGGAGGCGAGGGGGCTTGGCATCGACCAAGCCCCAGGCGCCGTCGCCTGCGCCGCACGAAATGCGGCGCGTGCCGGCGTTGAGGCGCGTGCCGAATTTATACGCTCCGACTGGTTCGAGCATGTCGCTCGCACGTTCGACGTCGTCGTCTCCAACCCGCCCTATCTGTCGACGGCCGATATGGCGACACTTGCACCGGAGGTGTCGTTCGATCCTGCGGCGGCGCTCATCGCGGGTGAGGATGGCTGCGATGCTTATCGCGCCATCCTGTCGCGTCTTCGCCCGTTCGTGAGGGGCGGTACGGTCATCGCGCTTGAAATCGGCGCCAACCAATGCGAAGCCGTGAGCAGCATTGCGTCAAGTCATCGCTTCAAAATTGCGGCCATAAAGCGCGATCTTGCGGGGCATTCCCGCTGCCTCCTCCTGATGCCTTGATCAAGTCAAAAAATCTGTGGAACCGCGGCAAAAAGGTCTGGACTTGGGGGTAAAGCCGACTACCATCCGGGGCGTTGCGAGACCCGCATTGCGCAAATTGACACGCAAGGCAGAACTGAGTGGCTCGCTCGCGGTCGGCAAGGGTCGCCCGCGTCAATGAAACCCTGAAACAGCGACACATCGCGGCAGGCCGTTAGGCCAAAACGTTGTCCGTGGTCCGCCGCATGATCAGGCCATGATTTCAATTTCTTGACGAAGGATGGCTGCTCTTGGATCACATGAAAGGCCGGCACCGGGGCCGCAACGGCGGCAAACCGCGCCCACAGCAAGGCGGGCACCAGCACCGCAATTTCGACCAGAACTACGGTCGGATGCGCGGCAACGCCCAGCAGTTGATGGACAAATATCTGGCCCTGGCGCGCGACGCCAGCCAGGCGGGCGATCGGGTCGCCGCGGAGAATTTCTTCCAGCATGCCGACCATTACTACCGCGTGATCAACGCACGCTTTGAAGGTCAGCAGCAGCAACAGCAGCAGTACAACCAGCAGCGCCGGTTCAATGGCCAAGGTTATGACGGCAACGCGCAGCAGGATGGCGGCGGTCAGGGCGGTTATGCCGAGCAAGGCCCGATCGACATTCCGCCGCCGGTGACGGCGCAGCAGCCAATGATGCCAATCGATCAACCGCACATGACCGTGCAGGCGCATCATCACCAGCAACATCAGCCGCAGCCGCAACCCCAGCCGCAAATACAGCCGCAACCGCAGATCAACAACGACGGCGATATCGGTTTGCCGCCGAGCCTGTTCGGTACGTCGGCGTCAACGCCGCCGCAGACTCAGTTTGTGTCGGATGACGGCGGTGGCGCGCAGGGTGATGACGGCGGCGATGGCCGCGACGACCAGCGCGGCGGCGATGACCGTGGCTTTCGCCCACGCCATCGTGGTCGCCGACGGTACCATGGCCCGCGCAACCAGCAGGACCAGTCGCAAGCCTGATTCAGGTCAAGTTTTGGTGCGAACGAGCCTTGCACCCGGGACCGCTCCACACCACATGATGGTCACGCACTCGCCAGACGAGGACGATGGCTGCCGCTTGTGGGGCCACGGTGCTCGGTCGCAATGAGGGGTGATCCATGAACGTCGATAAATTCACCGATCGCGCCAAGGGATTCCTGCAAGCCGCGCAGACCATTGCGCTGCGCTCGAACCATCAGCACGTATCGTCCGAACATCTGCTGAAGGCGCTCCTCGACGACTCAGAGGGCCTTGCCGCCGGACTGATTCGGGGCGGCGGTGGATCGCCCGATAAAGCGCTCGCCGCGACCGAGGACGCGCTCAAGAAATTGCCGGCGGTACAAGGCGCTGCGGCGCAGATGTATATGGCGCAAGAGTTGTCGCGCGCCGTCGATCAGGCAAATCAGGCCGCCGAAAAGGCGGGCGACTCATATGTCGCCGTCGAATACCCGCTGCTGGCCCTGGCCATGGCTGGAACCACGGCCAAAATTTTGAAAGACGCGGGCGTTTCGCCCGAAAAACTCAACGCCGCCATCAAGGCGATGCGTAAGGGCCGCAAGGCCGACAGCGCCTCGGCTGAGGATCAGTACGAAGCGCTGAAGAAATACACTCGTGATCTCACCGATGCGGCGCGCAATGGCAAGCTCGATCCTGTGATCGGGCGTGACGAGGAAATCCGGCGCAGCATTCAGGTATTGTCGCGCCGCACGAAGAACAATCCGGTGCTGATCGGCGAGCCCGGCGTTGGCAAGACCGCGATCGTCGAAGGCCTGGCGCTCCGCATCGTCAATGGCGATGTCCCCGAGAGTCTCAAGGACAAGCGGCTGTTGACGCTCGATCTGGGCGCGCTGATCGCCGGCGCCAAGTTCCGTGGCGAATTCGAAGAGCGTTTGAAGGCCGTTCTCAACGAGGTCACCTCGGCTGCCGGCCAGATCATCATGTTCATCGACGAGATGCACACCCTGGTCGGTGCCGGGGCGGCGCAGGGCGCGATGGATGCGTCAAACTTGCTGAAGCCGGCATTGGCGCGCGGCGAACTGCATTGCGTCGGGGCCACGACGCTCGATGAATATCGTAAGCACGTCGAGAAGGACGCGGCGCTGGCGCGGCGCTTCCAGCCGGTCTTCGTCAATGAACCAACGGTCGAGGATTCGATCTCGATCCTGCGCGGCATCAAGGAAAAGTACGAGCTTCACCACGGCGTGCGAATTTCCGACAGCGCCTTGGTGGCGTCCGCGACGCTGTCACATCGCTACATCAACGACCGTTTCCTGCCCGACAAAGCCATCGACCTGATGGACGAGGCCGCCAGCCGGCTTCGCATGCAAGTCGATTCCAAGCCCGAGGAACTCGACGAAATCGACCGCCGCGTGGTCCAGCTGAAGATCGAGCGCGAAGCCCTCAAAAAGGAGAAGGACGACGCTTCCAAGGATCGTCTCGGCAAGCTGGCGGGCGAACTGTCCGAACTCGAGGCCAAGTCGGCGGATCTCACCGGTCGCTGGCAGGCCGAGAAATCGAAACTTGCCGGATCTACCAAGATCAAGGAGGAAATCGAGAAGGCGAAGGCCGAGCTCGAACAGTTTATGCGCCGCAGCGAGTACGAGCGCGCCGGCCGTTTGCAGCACCAGGTCATCCCGGAACTCGAGCGACGCCTCAAGGAATCCGAAGGCAAGAGCGCCGGTTCGATGGTGCACGAGGAAGTAACCCCCGAGCACATCGCCCAGGTCGTGTCGCGCTGGACCGGTATTCCGGTCGATAAGATGCTGGAAGGCGAACGCGAGAAACTGATCAGGATGGAAGAGGTGATCGGCAAGCGCGTCATCGGCCAGAAGGAGGCGATTGAAGCCGTGTCCAACGCCGTGCGCCGTTCGCGCGCCGGCCTGCAGGATCCCAACCGGCCGATCGGCTCGTTCCTGTTCCTAGGCCCAACCGGCGTCGGCAAGACCGAACTGACCAAGGCGCTGGCCGCCTTCCTGTTCGACGACGAGACCGCCATGGTCCGCATCGATATGTCCGAATTCATGGAAAAGCACGCGGTGTCGCGCCTGATCGGCGCGCCGCCGGGCTATGTCGGCTACGACGAAGGCGGCGTGTTGACCGAGGCCGTGCGCCGGCGGCCCTATCAGGTCGTGCTGTTCGACGAGGTCGAGAAAGCTCACCCGGATGTGTTCAACGTCCTGCTGCAGGTGCTTGACGACGGTCGGCTGACCGACGGCCAGGGCCACACGGTCGGTTTCAAGAACACGCTCATCATTCTCACATCCAATCTCGGCGCCGATGCCTTGGCGAACCAGGCCGAGGGCGAAGATTCGGGCGCGGTCAGGGACGTGGTGATGGCCGCGGTCAAGGCCGCGTTCCGGCCCGAGTTCCTCAACCGGCTCGACGAGATTCTGTTGTTCCACCGCCTGTTCCGCCATCAGATGGCGCACATCGTCGATATCCAGATCGCCCGCAACGCGAAGCGCCTGGAAGCCCGCGGCATCACCCTCAAGCTCGACGACAAGGCGAGGGCATGGCTGGCCGAACACGGCTATGACCCGGCGTACGGCGCGAGACCCTTGAAGCGCGTGATCCAGCGCAACCTCGAGAACCCGCTCGCGACCTCGGTGCTGGAAGGCAAGGTCGGCGATGGCGTCACGGTGAAAGTCTCGGCCGGCGAAGACGGCCTGATCGTCGGCGGTCAGAAAGTGCGCGCCGAGGCGGCGTAGCGCCAATTCTCAATCGGTATTGCGCGCGAACGCAGCCCCACTGATGTCATGCCGGGCTTGACCCGGCATCCATCTGTCACATTTCTCGGTTCGCGTTTGGTACCGCATGGATCCTGGCGTACGCCAGGATGACGATCGGTGGCTGGACCGCTTCCTCGCGGCCCGACCCCGCAAGACAATCAATCCACCTTCACGGTCCCGTTATCAATCGCGGCGAGCTTGGTCGGCGCGGCGAGGGCGGCCAACTCGGTGTCGATCGTCTGGCGCGAGGACATGAACTTGGCGAGCAATTTGCCTTCAAGCTTTTGCGAGGCCGGGAACTTGACGGTCATGGGATTGACCTGGGCCGCGTTCTTGAGAATTTCAAAGTGCAGATGCGGTCCGGTTGAGCGGCCCGACGAGCCGACGTAACCGATCACCTGGCCCTGGCGCACGCGCTTGCCGACGGCGACGTCTTTGGCAAAGCGCGACATGTGGGCGTAGGCGGTCGCGAAACCGCCGTAGTGGCGAATGCGGATGTAGTTGCCGTAGGCGCCGTTCGGCCCGCGGATTTCGATCGTGCCGTCGCCGGCGGCGAAAATTGGCGTGCCGGTCGCCGCGCCGAAATCGATGCCGCGATGCATCTTCGAGAATCCGAGAATTGGATGCCGCCGCATGCCGAAGGACGACGTCAGCTTGGCGCCGTTGATCGGCGTTCGCATCAGCGCCTTGCGCGCGCCTTCGCCCTTCTCGTTGTAATAGTCGACGAACCCATCCGCATGGGTGAAGGCATAGAGTTTGAGATCGACGCCCGACAGATTGAGGCCGGCATGGCGGATGCGTCCCGTCTTCACCGTACGGCCGTCGTCGGTCACCGTCTTCTCGAACATCACGGTGAAGCGATCGCCCTGTTGGATTTCGCGCTGAAAGTCGACGTCGTAGGAAAACATCTTGATCATGTCGTTCAGC
>VGEM01000180.1 GCA_016869315.1 Alphaproteobacteria bacterium
GCGGCGGCGCAATTCCATCGCCAGCTTGATTTCGTCGTAGTTCAATTGCGGGCGTGGCTGGCCTTCACTGGCGACCGTGTTGCTTCCGTCTGATTTGAAATTGTAGTCGCCAATCTCGATGCCCAATAGTTTGAAATCGGAGGGCGTTGCAGCGCAGACCCGCAGCAGGAAGTCATAATCTTCCTCCAAGGTGCGCGAAGTCTCGGCAATCAGGGCTGCGTCCGGCACTCGCTCGCGGTCGACGGCATAGCTGTGCAGCGGGGCAAAATTTCGCTGGAAGAGATCGAGTAACGTGGAGCCTGGAAACGACCGCGCCATTTTTTCGCGCGTGTGGATATAACTAGGATACACATCGAGCGCCATCAGGCGAACCGACGCAAACGCAATACCCGCGCTGCTCTGCACCAGGCGATTGATGAGTAGCTCGTAGGCTTCCGGATACAGCGTGTCGTCGTAGTCGAGGAACGCGAAGTAACGGCCTTTGACGCTCCGAATACCGAGATCCATCAGCGCCGAGCGCGCATCGCGCGGCTCGGGCTCGGTATAGTTAACGATGTCGAAGGATGCGCCGTCCTCGCCTTCAAACAGCGGCGCGATGGCCGCACGAAGCGAGGCGATCTGGTCGTCCGCGAACCGTTGCACCGCGATGATGGCTCGGATCGGACGATATGTCTGCCCGACCAGCGAGAACAGGCAACGGTCGAGTTCCGGCAACCGGCGTAAGTCGTGGAAACGGACGATCGTGTCGATTTGACCCGTCATCGCGTCACCACCGGACCGCGCCAAAACTAAACTGGCGACTGAAATCCGCGACCCGCCGCCACGCAGGTGGCACTGCCGGCGTCACTTCAGAAGGTAAGGGAACGCCAACGTCGGATAGCTCGCCCGCCACCCACCGCGCGAATTCGGCGTCGCCCCACTTTCGGGCGAGCACATACCCCGATTCCAGCATCATCCGGTACATGCGAGGGCTTTGCGAACGATTGGTCACGGCGTGCATGAATAGCGCGCACGGACAGACGCGCACGGCGAAGCCAGCCGCCCGCGCCCGCCACGACAGATCGACATCCTCGCAGTACATGAAGAAGGCGTCGTCGAACCCACCGATCTCTTCATACAGCGCGCGAGGAATAGCGAGGCAGGCGCCCGACACCCAAGGCGTTTCGAAGCTGTAGTCGTCGTAGACCTTGGGATGCTCGACCGGAAACTGCAGCGCCTCGATCAAAGCCCGGTCGGCGTTGGCAACCATCATCCGGCAGATCGCGGCAATGGCCTCCGGGTGAAACGCGCCGTCCGGATTGGCGGCGATGTAGATGTCTGCCCCATTGACGAAAGCATGGGCCATCATCGCGTTATGACCCTTGCCAAAACCGACGTTTCCCTTTGGCGGCAATCGGTCCAATGAGTCATGGGCCCCGGTCAGTTCGGTTGACGGATCGCCATTGTCGAGGACGAGAATGCGCCCCTTGGTCGCCAAACCGGCGTGGCGCAATGCGCGCTCCGACGTGCCAATGATACGACGCAACTGGTGCGCCGAATTTTGATACGTAACCACGCCGACGAAGACATTGCGCGTCGGCGCAGGATCGATATCGAGTCCGAGTGCGGTCGCTTGCAATCTCGCCTTTAGACCGGCCGGGGCCGTCGCCAGCCCCCATGGTTGCGTCGCACGCGGGGTCACGCCTTTCGGATTCGCGAGACTAAGCCCATGCCGGTCGAGGAAACCGCTCAGCGCCTCCGGGGACGAGACAGCGGCAATTGTCGACGTTTCGACCGAAAGCGCGGGAATGGCAACTTTCATCCAGCGAAAACCAGCCCGCTCACACACGTGAAAATAAAGGCGCTCGATCGCGTGCGCCAACGTGCCGTCAATCTGGCGTTCCTCGCGCGGGAAGTCGGCAAAGGTCAGATCGAGGTCAAGCAGCGGCTTCAACGCAGCCGTGCGCGCCCAGAACATCGAGCCCGAAGGAAAGTCGAGGACACCGCGCTCGTTGATGGCGATGCCCATACGTTCGGCCAGCTTTCGCGCCGGCTTGAGATTTCCGCCCCAGTTAATCCAATGTGAGACCACTTCGAAATGCTGTGCGGCAATCAATCCAAGGTCCGGCGTGCGGGCGAAAGCCTCGAACACGCTGCGGACGATGTCCGTCGATCCGAGCAAGGTTTCGTAGATATGACCGCGCCAATGGGCGAGTGCACTGGCGTGATCCGACCACTTGGTGTGCAGGTGAAGAACATAGTCGTACTTGGGATAAACATCTTTGAACCCGACCAGCTTGGGCGCGATGTCGCGGCCCCGGTTCTCGACAACGCGGATCTCAATCGACCCCGCTGTCCAACCGCGAAAAGCCCCGGCAATCGCCTCCTTCTTCGCGTCGCTTTCGGTCGTGATAAAGACGTCGAGCGGGAATGGGATGTGACCGAGATACCGCCGCACTTCCGGCGCCATGGAATCATAGAAAACGTGAACGATGGCGGCGACGCGTGGCGGCGTCGCCGGCGGCGCGATCCGATACTGAAACGGAACGGCAGCGCTGAAATCGCCCTTGGCCTCGCGCGCCACTTCCCAAAACGTGCCGCGGGCGCGCAGCCATGGCGGTGGCGGCGGCCCACTGGGCGATTCGAAACGTCTGGCGATGCGCCACAGGCGGTAGGTCGACGTATTTTTCACCAGCGGGTCCAGGACCGTGAGCACGGCATCGGCAATGGCACGTTTGACACCCTTTGGGAGTGGCGCGGTCCGATAAAGGAAACGTGCCGTCTGGCTAAGAGCCAGCTTGGCGGACTCGATCATGCGCCGGGCGATGACGCCGCACTCGCGAACCGGTGCCGTGAGGCGCCAACTACTGGACGCACGCAAGGACCGAATGGCGCGCTTCTGCTCCGCCAAGTCGAGCTCGAGTTGACCGATCTTCAGGTTCGCCTTGGCGATGACATCGCCGAGATGGTGCAGGTGATTGTTGAGGTCGTCGACTTCGTGCCGCAGCGCCTTGTTGAGGAGGTCCCTTTGTTCGAGCTGTTCCGCAAACGCGGCAGCTTGAACATCAAATCGGGCGGTGACCTCGGTAGCGCGCGCGCGTGCCGTGCCGGCCTCGTGTTCCTGGGCGGCCACCTGCTCTTTCAAGCGGGCCTGCGCTTCGCTGGCGTTGTAGTCGGCTTTGATCGATGCGCCTAGTCGGGCATAGGCCGTGCGAACAGAATCAGCGATCTCGGCATCGCGGGTTCCCTCGAAAAAAGCCGCCATTGCCGGCGTTTGCCGCCCACCCACCGCCAGCACGCCGAGGCCATGGCCGTGGTGAAAGGCGAACGAAGGAAACGCCGCCCGAAGCTCGTCCCACAGGCGCGCCACCCCAAACTCGCGTTCGCGCACATTGATGTCGTGCAACAGCACGACGGCCCGATCGGACAGCTTGGGCCGCCACGTCTCGAAATCATGCTTGGCATCGCCATAGAAGTGGCGGCCGTCAATGTGCAGAAAATCGATACTACCGTCGGCGAACTGCCCGACGGCGCCGTCAAAGGTGGACTTAACCAGGCGCGAGAACGCAGCGTAGTGCGCTTCGTTGTGGCGCCAGACCTGCTGAAAAACCTGCTGATCGTAATACCCGGCGTGCTCGTCGCCCTGGAAGGTGTCGATGGCGAAACAGCGGGTAGACAGCTTCAGTCCCGCCACCGCCTGGCAAAAAGCGAAATAGGAATAGCCGCCGTGGGTCCCGAGTTCGACCAGGTCACGCGGAGCCGCTGCCCCCATCACCCAGAACGCGAACGGCGCATGGTCGAGCCACGCCGACCGCGTCACAAAGTGCGGCGTCCAGAACGATGCTGGCGATACGAATTTTTCAAATGAAGTCAAACGATTAACTCGGTGCTCTGAGGTGTCATGTGAGCTTGGCGGCGGCGCCTACAATAGCAAATTGGCCTCAGGAATCGAGCCCCGCAGCCCTGCGATAGAGCGCCAAGTGTCGATCGCGAACCTGGCCCGCGGCGAACTCAGATTTCAGCAAAGCGCGGGCGGCGAGACCCCACTGGCGGCAGCCGGCGGGGTCATTGGCCAAGCGGGCCATGGCCGAAGCGAGCGCGGTCGGGTCCTTGGGCGGGACCAGCAGGCCGGTCTCTTGGTGGCGCACGATTTCGCGATTGCCGGGCACGTCAGTCGCGATTAAGGGGCGCGCGGCGGCGGCGGCCTCGAGGAGGGCCCGTGGCAAGCCCTCTCCGCCGTGCGATGGCTGGAGGACAATATGGGCGCCCGCGATCAGCGATCGCACGTCGTTCACATGACCGACTAGACGAACTCCCGGCACGGCAGACCAGCTTTTCAAGACAGAGTCGGGAATTGACGAGGGATTGCCGGGGTCCGGCGCACCGGCGATCACCAGCTCGGCCTTGATGCCGCCGAGACGAAGCCGCTCGACGGCCGCGACGGCATCCTGGATCCCTTTGATGTAGAGCAGGCGCGACAGAATGAGAAAAACGGTCGGCGGAGCCTCGGGAGGTGGTGAAAGCTGGTAGGCTTCCGGATCAACCCCCGAGCCTCTGATCATCTCGAGCGAAGCTGCGGGAATCACCAAGGTCGAGCGTAACACCGCATCGTCATCGCCGTTCTGAACCACGATGCGCGCGCCCGCGGCCGCAGCCCGCCGCAGAACCCAACCGCAGAGCGCCTGGATCAACCGGGCGGGCCACGACTGATCGACGAAGACGAAACCAAGGCCGTTGATGGAGTTGATCGATGCGTGGCACCGCCCCCATGACGCGAGTGATGCGACGATGGCGGGCTTGAGGTCGATCGCGTGAACGACATCCGGATCAACCGTGGCGATCAAACGGCGAATCTCCAGAATTTCTGGAATTGCTTTGACGAACGCGCGTGCGGCCGAACCGCCGCGCGTCCACGTCAATGGAACGAGGCGGGTGCCGGGCAAACTCGCGGGCTCGCCCTGCCCCGGATTGGCGGCGATCGTGACCTCGAATCCAGCCTCAATCGCGGCCCGCGCCAGCTCGCTCTTGTGCGACACAAACGACGCATAGTCGCTGGCGATGAACAGAAAACGCTTGCGGCCGGTCATGTCAGGCGGCGTCGAGAAAACGCCGGACCTCGGCGGCAATGTCGGCCGGGTGAGAATCCCACCCTGGCGGGCCGTGGATGTCGGGCCGATCGACGACAGTTGCGCGCTTCAGAAAATTTGCGGCGCGCCGCGTGTTCTCGGCCAGCGTATCGCGGAGCGCCAGCAACAACACGGGCTGAGTGACGGCCGGCAGCCGGGCCTCGGTCGGATGCGTGAACACCGCCTCGGGGCCGTACCACGACGTCTCGCCCGCGCCGATCCTGGCCGTGAACAGCTCAAGCCGCCGCTCCGGCGAGATGCCGGGCAAGCCATCGGTCACCTGCTCGCGGTAGTAACGGCCGATGTAGTCGGGATCGGTGAACAGCGGCCGCGGACCGCCGAAGCCTTTGCGATTTCGCGCCAGCTCCTCGGCGTTGAATAGGGCAAGACTGGAGAGCACGACTTTGCGAACCAGATCGGGACGGCTGGCCGCCAGCTCAACCGCGATCTGACTACCGGTATGAAAGCCAAGCACGTCGAAGTCGGCAAGGCCGATCCGTACCGCCATGACCGCGAACGCACCCGCGTAGTCGACCATCGTCGGCACCTGGGTGGGACCATCCGAGCGGCCATAACCCGGTGTGTCGGGGCAGAGGACCCGCCGGTCTTCAGCCATCACCCGCTGAAACGGCAGGAATTGAGCGCCAGAGATCGGGCTTTGATGGAAGCAGACCAGCGCAGGTCTCGACCCGGCGCCATTCGCAGGAGCGGCCTCACGAACATGGAGCTGCCCGTAAGGTCCGTCGACATAGTAACGCCGTTCAACGATGGACATGGCGGCAGATTAGTTGCCTCGCGCGCTTCGGACTATGCCGTGCCCGACTTCGACCCTCATTTCGAGGCATCCGTCTTGCTCTCCGGTTGATTGACTCCATCGGCAAATGCCTCGAAGTCCGGCTTTACCATCCGCTCGCGCATCATGCGGACATAGGCCTCAGGCCCCTGCGGACACTGCGCATAGAGTATGTGCCGCCATTTGCCCCGCGAGCGCCGAAAGATGGCGAGGCAACGATCATCCCCCGCCATCGGTACGGCACCGGGGAACGGCAATTGGTACTCATAGAAATGGTCGAAGATCGCGAGCGCAAGGTCGCTGGCTAGTTTCTTCACGCGCAGATTTGAGAACTGCCAGCGGAAGGCACGCAGCGCCTGGCCGCCGCCGCGGGTCCAGTATTTCTCGATCTCCGGCCAGCTGAAGAACGGCTCGGCGATTTCCTCCGGCACGTACCACGGCTCGTTATCATCGGCGTCCCACACGCTTTTCAGGTTGCCATAGTCCTGGCTGTTCCAAATCTTCTGCGTTTCCTCGAGCACCTCTTCGATCTCGAGATAGAGCAACGCCTCCTTGCCCTTGCCGCGCGGGCCCTTTGCCGCGAATTGCGGTTGCGGCTGCGCCGCGGCCCGCCGACCCGTCACGCCGGCCGCTATGGCGCCGGCCAACGCCAATGCGGCGCGACGGTCGACCGGCGACTTGCGCTTCGCCGTCATTGCAGAATCTTTTTCAACGCCGCGAACTCGTCGTCGACGTTCTTCAGACCCGCTTGAAACTCGGCTTCGGACATCGATTCGGGACGCGAAAACGTCATCATCACCACCGCGCCGCCGCCGGCGGGGACGACGCGGGCCGGGATCGACCACGGCCGGCCGCTGCGGCCAATCAATGTGTAGTCGAGAACGCCGCGGGCGCGATCGGCCTTGATCTCGAGGCGCTGCCACCCGGCCGGCGATGAAACCACCGCCCAACCACCGCCGTCCTGGTTGACCGACGGCAGATTGCGCATCGCGAACTTGGGCCAGTTCGAGCCGTCGGCAAGGAAGTCAAACACCGTTACAGGCGCGCTCGCGATTTCCATCCACTTGGTCACCGCACCACCAGCTGCGTTCTTTGCCGCCGGTAGCGGCGCCGCGCCGGCGCCATGAACCTTGGGGTCGTAATTCTTGCGAATGTCGTAGCGCACCATGGCGTTGTCGACCGTCTTGCCGGTGACGCCGCGCCAGAAACCGAGCGCTTCCCACTTCTCAAAGGGTCCGTAGACGTCGAGCGCAGCACCTGGAGCGAGCTGCGAAAAAGTGCTGTCGGAATACTCGCCGCCCACCACCCAGTAGATCTTGCCGTTGACCTCATCTGCCGACTTGAGGAAGTAGCGCACCATGGCGTTGTCGACCGTCTTGCCGGTGAGGCTACGCCACAGATTGCGGGCTTCGGTCTCTTCGAAC
>VGEM01000181.1 GCA_016869315.1 Alphaproteobacteria bacterium
GTCCGCTTCTCGCAGGATCGAAACCATCTGCTCTTCCGTAAACCTCGATTGACGCATGCCCTCTCCTTACCCCAGCAGGGCCAATCTCTCACATATTCCGTGGTCCGAATTATCCGGTGCAGGTCATCGCCTTAACGACAGTTCTGCTGCAGTCGTTCGAGAAAGTATTTTTTCTTTTTGCGACACGCCTTCCAACGAAAGGGATCGATTCTTTGATTCGTCATTGCTGGGTCGAGTCAGATTGGACGTCCATTAATTGGCCCCCCGATGAGATTTTTGAGCGAGTCATGACGGCAAAATACCGGTTCGACCTCTCGAATTTCTTGGACAAAAACACCCTCAATTCAGCAACCGCGACACTCGCTGAATTCTGGGCCATCCGCCTCGAAGACATGCACCACACGCCAATGCTGGTAACCCGAGCCATTTGCGCCCGATTGTCAGTCAATTGGGACACGGCAATGCTTGAGTCGACGGTCTACGGCAAGCCGCTCCTCTTTCCGAAGCGAACGTCACAAGGCAAGGTCGAGTTCGTGAGGGGGCTCAGCCCCACGAACGCGAAAGTCGGGGATTTTTGGGGATTTAACGGATTAGATCGGCGGCGCTTGGAGTGCATATATTTCGCGGTATACCGTGGTTGGCAGTATCCGTTACCTCGCTCTGTCGATCGCCCATGGTACCGCCGGACGGTCTTGTTGCTCTTGTGGATTCCGTTTCTTTGCGAATTGCGGGGTTGGGCGCGCTCGGCTTGTCAATTTTCGGAGATATCCTGGACGCGTCGCAAAGAAGTTTTCCTTAAGTGGGTTCGAGATTACCGCGAAACTAGAGTTCATTTGAGATTTTTGGCCAAGAATCTTGCCGCGCGCAAGAATGCCATCATCCCATTGCTCCCGATTCCTGAGTCATAGGAACAATTGAAATACTTCTTGGGGTTGGTTCACGGGCCGCCTCATCTCGCCGCCGCGATGTCCTGCGCCAGGGTGCGATTGATCAGCAAAAAATGCGTCGCCGCCCAAAGACTGGCGACGACGCCGACCGACATGAGCACGAGACCCAGTGCATCCTGTCCGTAGCGCGGCGCCAACTGGTCGCTGAGAAAGCCGATAGTCTGCGCGCCCAGGCCGGAGATCAAATTGACGATGAGCAGATAGAGCGCGGTCGCGGTGGCGCGCATGCGGGGACCGGCCACCGCCTGCGTCATCCAGTGCTGCGGGCCGCCTTGCGACACCGACAGCAGGATCGGCACCGACAGCACGATCATGGCGAGCGTCGGATCGGGCGACGTGAAAACGACAATGTAGAACGGCGCCGAGCCGACCATAATTGCGGCGCACCACCAGGCGTACCAGCGCATGTCCCTGCCGCCGAACCGGTTGCCGGCCCAGCCGCCAAGGTAAGTTCCGGCAAGCTGGGCGAGGCCGAGCGGGAGCGACAACCAGGCGCCGACCTCCGCGATCGACATGCCATGGGTGCGGACGAAGAACGACGGCGTCCACGACAACAAACCGAACCACAGGAACGAGAAGATGCCGGTGGCGACCGCATTCTGGCGGAACGCGGGGCGCGACAGCAGGTGGCGGATCGCCTCGCCGGCCGGGACCGGTGTCACGCCGGTATCGTCTTCGGAGTGACCCCGCGGCGGCTCTTTCAGATATTTGTACAGCACGACAGCGGCGGCGATTCCCGGCAGTCCGAACGCGAAGAGTGCCGCGCGCCAGCCGTAGGTCTGCGTAATCCAGGCGCCGAGCAGATACGACATGATCAGCCCAACCGGCGAGCCGAGCGAATAGACCGCAAGCGCTCCGGCGCGGCGCGCCTTTGGGAATAGATCGGCGATCATGGCGTGCGATGGCGGCGTCGCGCCCGCCTCGCCGACGCCGACCATGACGCGGGCGAGCGCGAGCTGGACAAAGTTCTGTGCCAGACCGCAAGCGACCGTCATGGCGCTCCACACCGCGAGCGCGACAGAAACGACGGTCTTGCGCGACATGGTGTCGGCCATGCGCGCGATCGGAATGCCCATGACCGCATAGAACAAGGAGAAGGCAATGCCGGTGATAAACCCGATCTGGGTGTCGCTCAGTTGCAAGTCGGCTTTGATCGCCGGCACCAATACGCCCAGCATGTTGCGGTCGCCGTAGTTGAACAGGCTGACCATGAACAGGAACACGAGCGCGCGGCGCCGATCGGCCTCGGTGATCGTCGGGGCCGGGATCATGGCCGCTCCGCCGCTTGAAAGTCGGCCTTGAGCGAGCGCGCGCCGAGCCAGCCGTGCAGGCCGCACCACACGCTGAACACCACCGAAATCCACAGCAACGCGCGGCCCAGCGACCCGGCGCCGAGTTCGGCCGCCCAGGCATCCGACAGAATGCCGGCCAGAAACGGTCCGATGCTCGAGAGAATGTTCACCAGCATCAGATAGCCGGCCGAGGCCACGGCGCGACGTTTCGGGCCGGCGACGAACTGCACTACGGTCAACGCACAGGCCGTGTGCGCGTTCGCAAACAGGAAGGCGACAAAAAGCAGAATCTGCGCGGCGGCCGGCGTCTCGCTCAGGAAGACGGCGGCGTAGAACGGCGCCGAGACGACGACGATGCCGCCGCCGAACCACATGTACCACCGCTGATCCAAGCGGCTGAGCCGATCGACGATCATGCCGGCGGCAACAAGCGCGATCAGTTGCGACAGCCCCATCACCAGCGCGAGGCGAGGCCCCGCTTCCGACACCGGCATGTCGAAGGTGCGAACAAAGTACGCGGGCGCCCAATTGAGCACCGCCGCCCATCCAAACGAGTAGGTCGCGCTGGCCATGATAACGTGAACGTAGGTTGGCGCTTTGGCCAGAGCCGCGAGTTCACGCAGCGCGAGGCCGACCTTGACGGCGATGGAATCGCCGTCGGCCTGCTGGCGCTTCGGTTCCGGCAGAAAGGCGAAGATCGCAAGCGCCGTCAGCACGCCGGGGATACCAAAAGCCACCAGCACAGTGCGCCAGCCGTAGGCATCGGCCATGACACCGCCGACCCAGAAACCGAGAAACAGACCGACCGGCGCGCCAAGGGTATAGATCCCAAGCGCGGTGGCGCGACGCTCGGGCGGATAGAGATCGGCCAGCAGCGCGTGCGATGGCGGCGACGCGCCCGCTTCGCCAACGCCAAGAAGCACCCGAGCGACCAGCAATTGAATGTAGTTCTGCACCATTCCGCAAGCGGCGCACATCACGCTCCACGACGCCAGCGCCCAGCCGATCACTTTTCGGCGCGAGCCGCTGTCGGCCAGCGCCGCGATCGGCACCCCCATCAGTGCGTAGAAGAACGTGAAGCCGATGCCGGTCATGAAGCCGACCTGTGCATCGGTCAGGTCGAAATCCTTCTTGATCGGCGGGACGAGGACCGACAACAGAAAACGATCGCCATAGTTGAACAGCGATACCAGAAACAGAAGGAAGAGAGCGACGCGGCGCTGGTTGTCACTAATATTCATGGCGTCAGGCCCGCCTCGCCGCGGCGATGGCCCGTGCACCGAGCCAGGCGGCGATGGCGCTGCCGGGCGCGACCGCGACCGTCACCCACAGCATGGCCCGCTGCAGCGACTGCACACCGAACTCGGCCGACCACATGTCAGAGAGAATGCCGACCACCTGCGGCCCCAGGTTACCGATGATCTGGCAGACCAGCAGAAACGCCGCCACCGCGACCGCGCGCCGTGTCGGGCCCGCCACCGCCTGCATGACGGCGAACTGCTGGATGAGCTGGACGAACAGCAGCATGATCGGAATGACGAGGACGATCAGCGCCGCCTGCCAGCTATCGAACAGGAAGGCGAGCACGAAGAACGGCGCCTGCGCCAGGCCAGCCCACGCCGACAGCGTCATCAACCGATCGAGACCTTGCGCGGTGTAGCGATTGCCGAGCCAGCCGCCGAGATATATCCCCGCGAGTTGCGGCAAGCCGAGCACCAGCGCCAGCCACAGGCCGGCGTCGGACACCGGCATGCCGTGCGTGCGGGTGAAGAACGACGGCAACCACTGCAATTGCACGAACCAGTTGATATGAAAAAACGCCCCGGCGAGACACACGTAGAAGAACGACTTGGTCGTAAATAGACCGACGAGCACCTGCGTCAGCGTTTGCCCGGGTGGCACGGCCCACTCGCCGTGAGACGACGTCCTCTCTTCGCGCTCGGAGTAGCCGCGTGGCGGGTCTGGCAGCGCAAAATAGAGAACGACCGCAAGGATCAGGCCTGGAAGGCCGAACGCATACAGCGCCGGCCGCCAGCCATAGGTCTCGGCCACCCAGCCACCGACGGAAAATCCAATCAGAATCGAAAATGGCGAACCAAGGGCGAAGAGCGCGAGCGCCGAAGCGCGCCGGTGCGCGGGGTACAGATCGCCGATGATGGCGTGCCCGGCTGGCGACGCGCTGGCCTCGCCGACACCGACCAGCACGCGCGCGACAGCCAGCTGCACGAAATTCTGCGCGGCGCCGCACAGCGCGGTCATCGCGCTCCACAAGGCCAAGGATATGGCGAGGATGTTCCGGCGCGAATATCGGTCGGCCAGGCGCGCGATCGGAATGCCGAGGATGGCGTAAAACAGCGCGAACGCGAACCCATTGATGAAGCCAAGTTCGGTGTCGCTCAGTTCGAGGTCTTTCTTGATGGCCGGTAACAGCACCGACAGCATGTTGCGGTCGGCGTAGTTCAAGAACGACACCAGGAACAACAACCACATGGCGGTCGATTGCACGCGCGGCGTCGCGACGAAGTCCGTGTTCGCGTGTGACGATGTCATGATGCTCCAGCCGGTACGATATCACGCCGCGCCGTCTGCGCACCCCAGGCGAAGCTGACGGCTGCCAGGATACAGGACAGAAACGGCGTCACCAGCAATGCGCGCCCCAGCGCGCCATCGCCAAGCTCGGGCTTGAACGCGTCGCTGAGAATGCCGACCAATTGCACGCTGATGCCGCCGAAGATATTGATCGTGAAGAGCACAATCGACGTCGCAACGGCCCTTCGCGCAGGTCCGGCGGCGCCTTGAACAAGTGTCCACTCGGCCCCGGTCATCAACATGCCGCCGAGGAAGGCGAAGAACAGCAGGAATAAAGCGGGCTCGGGCGCCGCCCAGGTCATGGCGAAGCCATAGAACGGCAACGGCGACAACATGGCGGCGGCGCAAATCCAGAACAGTCGCGCCGGATCGCCGCGCCCGAGTTTGTCGCTCAAAAGACCGCTGACGTAGTTGCCGATCATCTGACCGCCGCCGATCGCGAGCGCCAGCCCCGCGCCGACCTCGGAGACCGTCATGCCGTGGTTGCGGACGAAGAATGACGGCAACCACAGCATCACGCCGAACCACGCCAGCGCGTGGAACCCGGCGCCGAGACTAACGCAGATGAAACTCGGACGTTTGAGCAGATATCCGAGATCCTCGTGCACCGGGCGCTTGGGCGGCGTAATCCGGTTCGGCTCGGAATAACCGCGCGGCGGGTCGGGCAGCGCGAACCAGATCAACACCGCCAGGAGAATCCCCGGAATACCGAACGAATAAAGCGCGGCGCGCCAGCCGAAGGTATCGGCAATCCAAGCACCGCCGGCGAAACCGATGAACAGCCCGACCGGCGAGCCGATCACATAGATCGACAAGGGCAGGCCGCGATCCTTGGGCGGATAGAGATCGGCGATGATCGCGTGCGAGGTCGGTGTCGCACCGGCCTCGCCCACGCCGATCACAATCCGCGCCAACGCCAGCTGAACAAAGGTCCTGCACAGGCCACAGGCGGCCGTCGCGGCGCTCCAGATGGCGAGCGAGACCGCGATCAGTTTGCGGCGCGAGACCCGGTCGGCGGCAAGCGCGATCGGAATGCCGCTGAAGGCATAAAAAATGCTGAAAGCCAGACCGTTGATGAAGCCGATTTCGGTGTCGCTGAAACCAAGTTCGGTCTTGATGCTGGGAACCAGCACCGAGAACATGTAGCGGTCGAGGTAATTGAGCACTGAGACCAGAAACAGCAGCACCATGGCGAGCATGCGCACGTTTGGCGCTGAAAAATCAGGTGTTTGCTGTGCCGCTGGCGATGTCATGACCCCTGCCCAGACCGGCATCATAGGCGGCAGGCGGGGCAATTCCATCGATAAATCAAGCAATTGGCGGCCATGACGCCGTGCGCTGTGGGGTCAGGAGCCCGGGCAAATTTCCCTGAGCGCGCATCTGGATTATATATGGACGGTCCACATCGGGAGGAACTTGACCATGATCGTTCGCGCCATTGCCGTCGCGGCACTTGCCGCAGCACTGACCACACCAAGCTTCGCCGACGAACAATCGCTGACATCGAAGCGGATCGCCGAAGCCGCCGCCAAGACCGCAGCCGAGCGCGCCGCCAAGGGTGGCGGTGAGCGTCCGCGCGGCGAGCGCACCGTCGGTCGGTACACCGGTTACGAGGGCAAGGAGCGCGACCTCGGACTGATTATGAACATGGTCTACAAGACCCTCGAGGACAACGACAGCTATCAGCACGAAGTCAACGACGCGCTGGTGAAGAGTCACTTGAGCCACATGCAATTCGCCAAGGACAACAATCTGGTGGCCGAAGGCGTGCAGCACGAGATCGACACCGAAGAACCGATGCTGCGCCGCGTCGGCAAGATGATCGAAAAGAGCGGCGACAAGGAGCTGGCGCTCAAGGCCGTATTCGACCAGACCACCTGCCACTGGCAGCTGGTGCTCGACACCGAGATGAAGCCGGGCATGCGTCGGTATCGCAGCCCATGGACCAACGTGCTGACCCAGACCACGCGGCTCGGCCAGCACGACATCACCGAGCAGTGGATCCACGAGAATTGGACGATTCCGCGCATGAAGGGCTACTCGAAGCTCTTGGGCGTCGAGCTCGAAGTCAGCCCCTGGCGGGACGACGGCATGATCACCGTGTCGATCAAGGACGGCGCCAATCAGGCCTCGTCGGCGGTGACGCAGTAATCAGGCTTTTGCGAGGATTAAGAAACGGCCGCCTCGCATGAGGCGGCCGTTTCGTTTTTGAGGTCCTGAACATGCGGGAACAGCGCGACGGCTATGAAATCGACGACGACAAGACGCGGCTCGACTTTGACTTGATTCACGCGTTTATCAGCACGTCGTATTGGGCCACGGGAATTCCGCGCGCAACCCTCGAACGATCAATCGCAGGGGCTGATTGCTTCGGCGTTTTTCACCACGGCAAGCAAGTGGGGTTTGCGCGCTTTATCGGCGATCGCGCAACTTTCGCCTACGTCGCCGATGTATTCATTCTGCCCGAT
>VGEM01000182.1 GCA_016869315.1 Alphaproteobacteria bacterium
CCGGCGGCCCTGGTCGACGAAATAAAGTCCGGCGCAATACCTGCCGCTGCTTTTTTCGCCGCCGAGGAAGCATGCGCCTTCGCGACCTTGGGCTTGAAGGCGGGCATCGAAGCCGCCTGTCGCAAAATCATTGCGGTCGTTGCGGCGCCGGTCGTTGCGGCGCCGGTCGTCGCCGCCCCCTTGACCGCGCTCAAGTTTGCGCGCGTCGCCACGGCGCCGGCGCCCGATCTTGGCACGGTGGTGCCCACCATCGCCAAGGCTGTCGAAGATCATGCCCGGGCCGAACGCGATGCGGCCGAGGCCGCGGAGCGGCGGCGGCGCGAACAGGAGGCCGCGGAAGAACAAGCACGCCGCGATCGCGAGGCCGAAACCGCCGAGCGCCTGCGGCGCGAGCAAGGGGCCGAAACCGAGCGCCTGCGGCGCGAGCAGGAAGCAGAAGCGGCCGCCAAGGCCGAAGCAGAGCGGCTGGCGCGGGAAGCGGCTGAACGCAAAGCGGAAGACGAGAGAAAAGCGCGCGCGCGCGCCGAGGCCGAGGCCGAACGGAAGCGCCGTGAGGAAGAAGCATCGCGCGCGCGTGAAGCCGAACGGCGCGCCAAGGAAGAGGCCAAGGCAAAGGCGGAGGCAGAGCGTCGCGCCATCAAGGACGCCGAAGCACGAGCGGAAGCCGAACGCAAAGCACGCGATCGCGCCGCGGCCGAGGCGGAGGTCGCAAGAGCCAAGGAGGCGACGGAGCGCGCCCAGCGCGAAGAAGAGGCCGCCCGCGCACGCGAGGCCGAACGCAAGGCGCGCGAAGAGGCGAAGATCCGCGCCGATGCCGAGCGGCAGGAGCGAGCCGAGGCCGAGGCGCGCGAGCGGCAAGCACGCGAGGTTCGCGAACGGGCCGAAGCCGAGGCACGGCGGGCACAGCGCGAACAAGAAGAAGCGGCAGCGGCGGCGGAACGCGCGCGGCGCGATGAAGAGGATGCCAAACGCCGCGAAGCCGAGCGACGCGCCAAAGAGGAGGCCAAAGCAAAGGCCGAGGCGGAACGCGAGGCGCAACGAGAAGCCGAGCAGCAGGCGGCAGAAGAACGCAAGGCGCGCGAACGGTCCGAGGCGGAATCGCGGCGCCTCCAGCGCGAACAGGAAGAAGCCGTGGCCGCGGCCGAGCGCGCCAAGCGCGCGGCGGAAGAAGCGATCGCCAAAGAAGCCGCTCGCCAGGCAAAGGAAGGGGCCAAGCAGAAGGCCGCCGAGGAGAAGCGCCAGCGGCGGGAGGCCGAAGCCGAAGCAAAGCGCGTGGCCGACGAAGCGCGCGCGGCTGACCGCGCTGCTAAAGCTGCGGCGAAAGCGGCGGCAAAAGCCGAGGCCGCCACCGCGCGTGGGCCTTCTTTATTGGGATCGCTCTTTAGCTGGTTGAGCCGGCCAAAAGCCGTTTCGCTCGATCGGGCGGTCGCGGCACACGAAGCCGCGAGCGAACCTGCAACCGAAGCTGCGACCGAAGCCAC
Source organism: Alphaproteobacteria bacterium (assembly GCA_016869315.1). Classification (GTDB taxonomy): domain Bacteria; phylum Pseudomonadota; class Alphaproteobacteria; order Rhodospirillales; family Rhodospirillaceae; genus VGEM01. The sequence continues at coordinate 1,482 of VGEM01000182.1, forward strand.
AACCAGCACTCCGGCTGCACAGCCGCAGCCTCCGGAGCCCCCGTTGTCCCCGACACCGGCGGCGGCCGAACCCGTTGTCCCGCACATCACACCAACGCCCGAACCCCCGATCGCGCCCATGGCCGATCGATCAGCAGAGGTACTCCTCATGGCGACGCCCGAAGATCAGACCACCGACCTGGCGCCAGAAAAACCAGCCCCATCCGAGGCCGACGCGCCACGACCGGCGCCGCGCGCGACCGCCCGCGCCCAGCGCCTGATGGCGGAAGACGCCGCCGACCAACGATTGCTGAGCCAGCGCTTCCGCGGCATCGGTCGCGGCGACGAGACGGCAGAGGTCGAAGCGGAGGCCGGGATGCCGCCGCCCTCGATAGCGCCGCCCGCCCGAAGCCGATGGGTCGCTTATTTCTTGGTGCTGATCGTCATTGTTGCTGGCGGCATTTTTGCGTCGGCGCCATGGTGGACACCGCGCGTTCGGAGTCTCGCCGAATCCATCTTGCCCGGATTGTCTGATCCTCAAGGTCCCTCGCCGATCGAGCAACGATTGATGGCGATTGAATCGTCGACGGCCGCGCTCGGGACCCGGATCGCGGCACTGGAACAGAAGCCGGCGCCGGTCACCGTCGATCCGAGCGCCATGTCTGCGCTTGAAGCCCGCGTCGCCGCGCTTGAGCAGGCCAAGGCCGAGCAACCGCCAGCCCCGCCGCTGAGCGCCGCCGGCAACGAAGCGCTGGTCGGACAGGCGCAGTTGCTGACGTCATTGACGGCAAGAATCGCGATCCTGGAAGCCGCGGTCGGAAACGTCGCAAAACTCGATCAACTCGCGATCGATGTCGAAGCCCTGAAATCGTCACGGGCCTACGCCGGCTCGGTGCTGGCCCTGTCGGATCGTGTCGCGGCGCTGGAAAAATCCGGGCGCGACGTTGCCGCCGATCGAACCGCGGCGGCCGCGCTGGTGCTGGGTGCGGCGCAACTCCGTGGCGCCCTTGACCAGGGACGGGCGTTCGCCGTCGAGCTTGAGACGGTTGCCGCCATGGCAAAGCGGTCCGGTCTCGACTTCAAGAGCGAGGGGTTTGCGTCGATGGCAGCGCGCGGACTGTTGACGCGCGACGCCCTGCGCGACGGGTTCACGACAACCGCCGGCGCAATTCTACGGGCCAGCGCCAACCCGGCAGCGGCCGACGGCTTGGTGGCGCGGACGGTCGATCGACTTCTGTCGATCGCAACCGTGCGCCCGGTCGGCGATCTGGCCGGAGACAGCATGGCCGCCATCGTCGCCCGCGCCGAACAAGGCCTTGCCAAGGATGATCTTGCCGCCGCGGTCGAGGAGCTTGGCTCCATGTCGGGTGCTGCCGCGACAGCCGCACAGGGCTGGTTGGGCGAGGCCCGCGCGCGGGTGTCGGCTGACCGCGCGCTCACAGAGCTCAGCGCCAAAGCCATCGCCGGCCTCGGCCAGGTATCCTCCGAGGCGGCCGCGCCATGATCCGCCTCATACTATATGTCGTGATGGTCGCGGCGTTGGCCGCCGGCGCCGTCTGGTTCGCCAACGACCCCGGCAGCGTGACGTTGATCTGGCGTGGCTGGCGGCTCGACACATCGGTCGGCATCTTGGTGCTGATCCTGGCGCTGGTCGCTTTCCTGCTGTTCCTCGTCATTCGCACCGTGGCCGCCGTGCGCGGCGCCTCTCGGGCAATGACCGCGGCGCGGCAGGCGCGCCGAACGGAACAGGGACTCGCGGCACTGGGTGACGGTTTTGCCGCCGTCCACGGCGGCCAGCCGTCGCGCGCCCGCAAGTTCGCGACCGATGCGGCCGCGCTGCTTGACGATCATCCGGCGACACAGGTTCTTGCCGCGCGCGCGGCAAGCGTGGCGGGCGATAACGCATCGGCGCGCACGGTCGCCGAGCACCTGCTCAGTCGGGCCGAGACCGAACTGTCGGGCCTGCGTGAACTTGCAACCCGGGCGCAGGACGCGGGCGACACGGTCGCGGCTCTCGATCATGCGCGACGCGCTTTGGGTCGCAAGGATGCGCCGAAATGGGCCCTCGAACTGGTGCTCGACATCGAGATCGCCAAAGCACAGTGGTCGGATGCGTTGCAGGCGCTCGACAGCAAAATCGGGCGGCAGCTTTTCGATCCGGCGACATTGAGCCGCGTCAGAGGATATTTACAGACCCGCCGGGCCGAAGAGCTGTTGGCGGCGGGCGATTCCTCGGGCGCGGCCGACATGGCACGGAAAGCGAGCGAAGCCGGCCATCGCGCCGCGACTGTTCTGCTGGTGCGCGCCCTCGCCGCGCAGGACAAGAAACGCAAAGTCACGGTCGAAGTGGAACGGGCGTGGCCGCGCGAGGCTTCCGCCGAACTGCTCGAAGCCTATCGTTCGGCGGTGGCGAGCGAGCCTGCACTCGAGTGGGCGAAGCGGGTCGAAAGACTTGCCGCGACCGCGTCCGACCACACCGAGAGCCGGCTCGCGGTGGCGAGCGCGTCGCTCGCGGCCGGGCTGTGGGGACAGGCGCGCAATCGCCTGATGCCGTTGTTGGGCGATGATGTCGCCGCGCCGATCCGCGCCCGCGCCGCATTGATCATGGCCGAGATCGAACAGGCTGAGCGTGGCGACGCCGCCGCCAGCATCATATGGCTGAAGCGTGCCTCGGCGGTCGGCGCGACATCGGGGTCGGCCGCGCACCCAACCTCGCTTGCGGCGTTGCTGGCGGGTTAAGCCTTGAGGTTGGGCGCCACCGGCGTGCCGGCCGGCATCATGGGCGTTGGCAGCGCCGCGTCGCCCAACACCGGGTATCGGCCGCGTGGATTGAACAACTGATAGTGCCACCATTCGTTTCGGAAAAAATCCCAGCCGGCGGCCGTCATGATGCCGAGCAAGATGGCGCGATTGCGTTGCGCGGCGACGGGAATTTCCAGATCGCCGTGATGTGAGCGCGGCGTGAAAGCATCGAACGCCGTGCCCATGTCGAGATCGCGGCCGGATCCATCGATCAGCGTCAGATCGACGGCCGCGCCCATGGAGTGCGGCGAACCGCGATTGGGATCGGCCAGGAACTCGGGATCTGGCGTATGCCGCCACAGCGCCCACTGTGCCTCGGCCGGACGGAACGCGTCGAAAATGCGAAACTTCAGGCCCTGGGCACGGGCAAGTTTGATGGCGGTCGCGAGACAAGCAGCGGCATCGGGATGGAGGTAGCACCCCGGTCTGGCGTATACCGGCTTGCTGGTGAAGTTGTCGGCGCTCGCATAAGCAATGGTGAGCTCGACATCGAACGCCGGCGGACCGATCTCAACCAGGGTCATAATATGTCCTCAAAGGTGAATCGCCGCCCACAGTGCACGAGCGCGCGCCTTCGCTCAATGTATGGCTCGTCATGCTGATACTCGCCTTCGATGCGGCGCTGCAGGCGACCCAGGTCGCGGTGTGGCGCAACGGCGAAGTGTTGGCGCGGGCCGAGGAGCGCCTGAGTCGCGGGCAGGCCGAGCGGCTCATGCCGATGATCACGGACGCGATGGCGGCGGCGGCGGTCGATTTCAAGTCGCTCGATCGCATCGCCGTGACCTGTGGGCCGGGCTCGTTCACGGGGGTCAGGATCGGCCTTGCCGCCGCCCGTGGCCTGGCGCTCGCCACCGGCCGGCCGGCGATCGGCATATCGACGACCGAGGTGCTCGCGGCATCGGTCGCCGACGACGAGCGGCGCGGCGTCGATGGCATGCTCGCCGTCATCGATAGTCAGCGGGGTGACCTGTTTGCCCAATTGTTCGATGCGGCCGGGGCGGCGCTTGGTCCGGTTGTCAACGTATCACCCGACGCCTTGAGAGCTCTGGTTGGAGAGCGAAGCATTTTAACCGTTGGTGACGGCTGCGAGATGGCGGCGCGGGGACTGACCTCGGCCATGCGGTCGCGTGCATCGGCGATCTGCGACGTCTCCGTTCTCGCTGGCCTCGCCGCCAAACGCGGCGTCGACCCGGCGGGCCCCTTACCGATCTACGTGCGTCCGCCCGACGTCACAATGGGACCCGGAAGCCGGGCGCTGCGGTCGTGACCATCATGACGCGCCTTGGCGGGCCCGACGATGCCGCCGCGCTCGCGACGATTCATGCCGCCGCGTTTCCGTCACCGTGGGGCGAGTCGGCGTTTGCGACGCTCTTGTCGCAAGCCGGCGTCAGCGCGATCCTTGCCTCTGCGCCTACGTTGGCGGGCTTTGTTCTCACGCGCGCGGTGATCGACGAAGCTGAAATCCTGACATTGGCGGTATTGCCGGCCGTGCGACAGCGCGGCATTGGACATGCGCTCATGCGCGAGGCTCTGCGGCGGATGGGCGCGACGCACATCGGTCGTTGTTTTCTCGAAGTCGCCGCCGACAACGTGGCGGCGCTTGCGCTCTATCGACAATTGGGATTCGAAACAACAGCGACTCGAACTGGCTACTACCAAAGTCGCGCCGGCGTTCCCGATGCCATTGTCATGGAAAAGCGGCTCGCCTGATTGGCTTGCTACAATTCTTGGTTTTGTTTTGGCGCAACAAATTGCGGCCGCGCCATCTTCAATTCATCGCGTTGAATAATATTATGTATTCGAAGCCATTCAACTCGCTTGTTGTGTGTTATTCGAATCTATCATCTCTGGTTTGTTGCGCATGATTGGCAACGCCGATATAGACCCCGTCGTTGGACTCAAACATGAGTCCCGCTTTTTAAAAAAGGATTTTCTTAATGTCTCAGGATACGGGTTCGGCCGAGCTGCTTGCGTTGACCAGCGAAATCGTCGCCGCGCATGTGGCGAACAATTCGGTACCGATGTCCGAGCTGCCGAAATTGATTCAGGACGTGCACCGGGCGCTGTCGGCGGTCGCCTCGGGCGGATCGGCCGCGCGGCCGGAGCCGGCGGTGGCCATCAAGAAATCGATCGCGCCCGACTACATCGTCTGTCTCGAGGACGGCAAGAATTTGAAGATGCTGAAGCGTCACTTGATGTCGTCCTACAATCTCACGCCCGAGCAGTACCGCGAGCGTTGGGGTCTGCCCCACGATTATCCGATGGTCGCACCCAACTATGCGAAACACCGCTCGCATCTGGCGAAGAAAATCGGACTCGGCACGCGCGGCCGCCGTCGCCGCAAGTAACCCGCGCTTCACGTCGCGCGCTGCCCCCGGTAAACTGCGATAGGCGGGGTCAGAGGCGCGATATCGAAGACCCTCGAGCCGCGGGAAGTGGTCGTGGACGGCGGGCGGATGGGACGAGAGCCGAAGGCGGCGTCTGAGGTCGAGCAGCGCTGCGTCGACAAAGGACTGAAGCTGACCGAGCAACGCCGGGTGATCGCGCGCGTGCTGACGGCCGCCCAAGACCATCCCGACGTCGAGGAGGTTCACCGTCGCTCGGTCGAGGGCGATCCGCGCATCAGCATCGCGACCGTCTACCGCACCATGCGCCTGTTCGAGGAAGCGGGCATCGTCAAGCGCCACGATTTCGGCGATGGCCGCGCCCGGTACGAGTCGGCACCCGAGACTCATCACGATCACCTGATCGACATGCAGTCAGGCAAAGTGATCGAGTTCACGAACGAACACATCGAACAGCTTCAGTCCGAGATCGCTCGGTCTCACGGCTACAAACTAGTCGGTCATCGGCTCGAGCTGTTTGCGGTTCCGCTCGACCGCGAGCCATAGTTGCGCATGACGTCGTTTCAGCAACATCCCGAGCTGCCGAGTTCGCAGCAGTCGACGCTGGGGGGAAATGGCGCTTTCCAGCCGGTTGTGGCTGGACACCTCGAAGTGCGCCTCGCGACGTCTCCGACGGAAATCGCC
>VGEM01000183.1 GCA_016869315.1 Alphaproteobacteria bacterium
CTGGGACACCGCCGTTTACGAGACCAAGTATATGGACGAGTGTCCCGACGGCCCGGTCATCGGCAACGACACCTACTGGTGGCGCGGCATGACCAAGGCCGAGCGCGACGAAAAGACCGAGAAAGGCATCGTCCAGCCGGTCGACCGCCGCTTCGTCTCGGTCTATCGCGGACCCAAGGGCGAAGATGTCTGCTGGAATCCCGAGATCATCACCGATCCGCCCCTCAGCATGGTGAAGGGCAAGACCTCGTACGGCTTCAATCTCGACGGCGAGAGCGACGGCAAGGCGACGGCGAAGTCCTGCGCCCACGAGAACTTCACCGGCCACACCGGCACGCCCGGCGTCGACAACCAGCTCTATCGCCTTTTGGGCTGCGCCTACGGCTGGCGGCGCAACGGCGTGCTCGATCTGTTTGGCAACGAAGAGCGCCGCAACTCGGGCCGCGGCGTGATTCTGCTTGAAGTTCGCGACGTCGACGACGAGCAGAACGACGACAACGTCGATGTCGCCTTCTACCGCGCGATCGATTCCTTCGCCATCGACAGCTCGGGCCGCATTCTGCCGTGGGCCAGTTACCGCATCGACATGAACCAGGGCAAACCGCGCTACGGCACCGTCGCCAAGGGCAAGATCAAGAACGGCGTGCTCAGCACCACCGCCATCGACGCCAAGCTGCCCTACTACGGCAACAGCACCTACGCCGAGATCGACCTCAAAGACATGATGCTCGAACTAAACCTGACGCTGGACGCCGAAAGCAAGATCAAGGGCTTCATCGGCGGCTACTACGACTTCGACAAGTGGTGGGAATACATGCTGAAGCTGGAATTCCTCGTCGCGAGCGGCGACTGGAACTGCCCGTCGCTGTATGTCGCCGCCAAGAAGGCAGCGGACGGATATCCCGACGCCAACGGACAATGCACGGCGATCTCGTCGGCCTTCGAAATCGACGCGGTTCCGGCATTTGTGATCCACGAAACGGCGACGGCGGGACGATGATGCTCGGAATATTCAACAAGCTTAAATCGTCACCCCGCGGCTTGACCGCGGGGTCCAGAGTTATTGGCTTGTTCTGCAAACAGAAACCTCTGGATGCCGCGCCTTCGCGCGGCATGACAGCGTGGGGATGTATTGCCGTCCTCGCATTCGGCCTCGCCGCCTGCGACCAGGAACCCGTCACCTCCGGCGGCCCGGCCACCATGCGGCGGCTGACCGAGGCGCAGTACCGCACCATCGTCGCCGACGTGTTCGGTTCGCACATCGTCATCGCCGGGCGGTTCGATCCGTTGCAGCGGACCGGAGGCCTGCTCGCGATCGGCGCCGGCCGCGCTTCCATGACGCAGTCGGGCCTGGAGCGTGCCGCCGGCATGGCCAAAGCGATCGCCCAGCAAGTGGTGAACGACACCAACCGCGCCGTGCTTATCCCCTGCACGCCCGCCAACGCCGCCACCCGCGACGACGCCTGCGCAACCACCACCGTCGACAAGATCGGTCGCCTCCTGTTCCGCCGGCCGCTCACCGGCGATGAAACCGCGACCTATGTGAAGATCGCCGGCAGCGCCGCCGACACGCGCAAAGACTTCTACGCCGGGCTGTCGTACGCCCTGCAAGGCCTGCTCTCGGCGCCGGATTTTCTGTTCATCACCGAGACGACGGCCGACGGAAATAATCTCGACGCCTACGCCAAGGCCTCGCGCCTCAGCTTCGCTCTGTGGAACTCGACCCCCGACGACACGCTGCTCAAGGCCGCCGCGAGCGGCGCGCTCGACACCGACAAGGGCGTCGCCGCCGAGGTCGACCGCATGATCGCCTCGCCGCGCCTGGCGAATGGTATGCGTGCTTTCTTCACCGATGCGTGGGCGCTGGACGATTTCGCGACCTTGGAAAAAGACACGCTGATCTATCCGGCGTTCACCATGACGACCACGCTGGACGCCAAGGAACAGTTGCTGCGCACGGTCGAGCACCATTTGCTCGACAAAAACGCCGACTACCGCGACCTGTTCGTGACGCGCGACACGTTCGTCAGTCGCGCGCTCGGCATGGTCTATCGCATTCCGGCCAGCAACCCGACCGGCTGGGTGCCTTACACCTTCCCCGAGGGCGACGCCCGCGCCGGTATTCAGAACCTGCCGGGCTTTGTCGCGTTGCGCGCGCATCCGGGCAAGAGCTCGCCGACGCTGCGCGGCAAGGCCATTCGGGAATTGTTGCTGTGTCAGCGGGTGCCCGACCCGCCGGCCGAGGTCAACTTCGACCAGTTCAACGACCCCAATTCACCGGCCAAGACCGCCCGCGCCCGGCTCGATCTTCACTCGAACGAGCCCGCCTGCTCGGGCTGTCACAAGATCATGGACCCGATCGGCCTGGCGCAGGAGCACTTCGACGGCGCCGGCCAGCTGCGTAAGACCGAGAATGGCGAGGCGATTGATGCCTCCGGCGAACTCGACGGCATTAAGTTCAGCGATGCCGTTGGTTTGGGCCAGGCCATGCGCGTTAACCCGGCAGCCCCCGCCTGCGTCGTTAACCGTTTATACGCCTACAGCGTCGGCCGGGCCGTGGAATCGGGCGAAAAAGATTGGATGCGCGCGCTTGAAATGGGCTTCGCCGAGGACGATTATCGTTTTACCGCGCTGCTCAAGCGGATTGTCACCAGCCGGGCGTTTCTGGCGGTGAAGCCGGCAGCGACGACATCGGCTGCCACAGAGGGGCCACGGTCGAGACAATGGAGAAGCGGTCATGAACACATTGATCAAGAAGCCCTTCGGTCGCCGCGATCTGTTGCGCGGCACGGTGGGTGGCGCGGCCATCACCGTCGGCCTGCCGTTCCTCGACTGCTTCCTCGATAACAGCGGCAAGGCGCTGGCCTCGGGCGGCGCGATCCCGGTGCGCTTCGGCACCTGGTTCTGGGCCATGGGCCACACGCCGGGCCACGCGGTTGACCCAAACCCGGGCAAGCTCGCGTTTCTCGACGAGTGCAAATCGCTGACGCCTTACATTCCGCGCCTCAGCTACTTTGGGCATTTCAACTCGCCCTTGGACGGTCGACCCAATCACGTGCACCAGTCCGGCTGGTTGACGATGCGCACCGGCGTCGCGCCGCAATTGCCGGGCGACATCGCCGCGCCGACACTCGACGTTTTGGTCGCCGACCACATCGGCGGCGGCACCCGCTTCCGCCAGATCGACATCAGCTGCACCGGCAACCCGAAGGACAGCTACTCGGCCCGCTCGACCCACAGCCGCAATGCCGGCGAAGTGTCGCCGGTGACGCTCTACGCCCGGCTGTTCGGCTCGGACTTCGCCGACCCCAATGCCGCCGAATTCACGCCCGATCCCGATCTCATGCTTCAGCAAAGCGTGCTGTCGGGCATCACCGATCAGCGCAAAAAGTTCGAGCAGCGCCTCGGCGCCGCCGACAAATCGCGGCTCGACGAATACTTCACCTCGATCCGCCAGCTCGAGAACCAGCTTGAACTCGCCCAGCAGAAGCCGGCGCCGGCTGATGCCTGCCGCGTGCCGACCGGCCCCGAGGACGGCCCGATCGGCCTGGAGCTGCCGGTGGTGCAGTCCAACCACAAGACCATGGCGACGATGCTGAGCATGGCGCTGGCCTGCAACCAGACCCGCATCTTCAACATCGCCATGGCCAACCCGCTGTCGAGCATTCGCAAGCCCGGCACGGCCTACACCCATCACACCCTGACCCACGAAGAGGCGGTCGACCAAGTGCTCGGCTATCAGCCCGAGGCGTTCTGGTTCAACTGCCGCATGATGGAAGAGCTGGCCTGGTTCATCGACACCTTCGACAAGGTCAAGGAAGGCGACGGCACGCTGCTCGACCATATGTTGGTTTTGGCCCACGCCGAGACCAGCTACGCCAAGATCCACGCGGTCGATAACATCCCCGCCTTCATGATCGGCACCGGCGGCGGCAAGGTGAAGAACGGCCTGCACATTGCCGGCAACGGCGACCCCCTCACCCGCATCGGCCTCACCGCCATGCAGGCGATGGGCCTGCCGCTCGAAAAATGGGGCGCCGGATCGCTCGAGACATCGAAGACGATTACGGAAGTGCTGGCGTAGGCTTCTTTTGTTGTCATTCCGGCGAAAGCCGGAATCCAGGTTTGTGTTTACGATGAATCAGCCGAGCATGATTGCAAGATGGACCCTGGCTTTCGCCAGGGTGACAACGGTCTGCGTGGCGTCCGCCGTCTCGCTTCCCACCCTCGCTGCACCCCCCACCGCCATCACCACCCGCGCCACCGATGCCGGCACCCACTATCTCGATGCCAACGGCATGGCGCTTTACACCTACGCCCGCGACACCGCGCCCGGCGTCTCCACCTGCGTCAAAGAGTGCGCCATCGCCTGGCCGCCGCTCGCCGCCGCCGAGGGCGCCACCGCCGAGGCGCCTTGGTCGATCATCACCCGCAGCGACGACGCCAGCAAACAGTGGGCGCTCCACGGCAAGCCGCTCTATCGCTACGTCCGCGACACCGCGCCGGGCTCGGCCCAGGGTGACCGCGTCGGCAATGCCTGGAGCCTCGCCTTCGCGCCGGCAGTCGTGCCGCCCGGCATGGCGTTGCGCGCGCTGTTCGCCGGGCGCACCCTCGTCGATAAGCGCGGCCACACGCTTTATGCCCGAACCGACAGCAAACCCTGCGACCGCGCCTGCCGCAAAACCTGGACGCCGGTCGCGGCGCCCATGGCGGCGGGAACGCTCGGCCAATTCACGGTGATCGCCCAAGCCGACGGGACGCCGCAGTGGGCGTACCAAGGCAAAGCCCTTTTCGCCCATGTCGAGGACGCCAAGGCCGGCATCGTCCGCACGGCCGACCCCGCGTTCCGCGCCGTGGTGCTCGAAGCCGCGCCGCCGCTGCCGACGTGGATCACGGTCCAGAATTCCGACTTTGGCGAGGTCTACGCCGACACCCGCGGCATGACGCTCTACACCTTTGCCGGCGACATGCAGCGCGTCCGCGAACTGCTGTGCAACGATCAATGCATGGCGGTTTGGAAGACCGTGCCGGCGACCGATGCCGACCAGCCCGCCGGCGAATGGGCGCCGATCGCTGCTTCCGACGGCGGCAAACTCTGGGCCTACAAGGGCAACCTCGTCTACCTCCACACCCGCGACAAAGAACCCGGCGCCATCGGCGGCGACAAGTGGGCCGCCGGCTCGGGTGGTGGCGGCGGCGGTTTCATGCCGGTGGTGATGCGGCGGGATTACGAGGAGGATTGAGGTTTGGGCGGATGGGCACGGGTCCCCACCTCAAGCCGCCCGCGCAACCAACCGGCCCGGCGTCTTACGAACACTAGACCCAACGCGAATTTCGACATCGCGCCCAAGCGCCGTGAGCCACGACGCGAGCTTGTCGATCGTCACGCTCTCCATCCGTCCGCGCAGCACCTTCGAAAGCGTTGGTTGATCGGTACGGCAGCGCTTGGCGGCCTCGATTTGAGTCAACCCACGTTTGCCGATGGTCCTGGCGATGGCGTGGATGAGTTCGGACTTGGCCAGCGCCTCTTGCGCTTCGGCCTCACTGAAGCCCAGATCGCGAAAAATGTTATCGCTGCCGGTCCGAACGGAAATCTTGCGGCTCATTAAAATTGCTCCTCTGCGTCCAATTCCTGGGCGCGTTTCAGGCGATGCTCGATCACGGCGATGTCTTCCCGGGGCATCGCCTTCCCCGACTTCGATTTCTTCTTGAAGACGTGCAGTACGAACACCGCACTTTTCAGTTTCACGACATACACGCTGCGAAATGCATCGCCGTCATAACTTTCCTTCAACTCGAAGACGCCAGACCCGAATTGCGTTAGCGGAACCGCGCCGGGCGGGGTTTCGCCTTTTTGTACCTCGCGCAAGGCGTATCCAAACGCGCGCTTAACGTCGGGCGGGCAGGCCGAGAGATCGTCAAGACTGCTGCCAAGCCATCGCAAAGTGCGCATGGGCCACTATGGCAAATATGCCATAACCTATCAAGGCGGAGGGGTAAACGCTGGCACGCTGCCCATTGAGCCCTTATGAGCAACGCGGTCTATCTCTATACTTGCGACAACGAACCTGGCATCACTGTCGGCGACAAATGGGCCGCAGGTTCGGGCGGTGGCGACGGCGGGTTTATGCCGGCGGTGATGCGGCGGGATTACGAGGAGGATTGAGGTCCTTCGGTCGGCCCCCAGCATTTCCCGGCAAAGTGGCCTCCCGGTTTGCCTTAGGAAATGCGACCAAACAACGTACTTAGAGCGCTTCCCAATTCAGACAATGTGAGAAGCGCTCTCAGTGGCGGAAACGGAACCATGGCTTTCGCTCTGATTCGAACCTCCGCCCTAATCGCGCTTCTGATCGCGCTTCCATTATCGCTAACCGCCTCGGTCGCTGCCGAACCGGCAACCGCGCGGGTCGCGCTTGAAATGCTGCCGCGGGCCTTCGCCAATCCGCACACGACCTCATTGTCGCCGACCGTCTTCTCGATCGCCGCGGTCTATGACGGCTTGACCCGCTTCAACGACGACGGCGCGCTTCAGCCGGCACTGGCGCAAGGCTGGGAGCGGATCGACCCCGTGACCTGGCGCTTTCGCCTCAGGCCCGGCGTCACCTTTTCGAACAGCGCGCCGCTCACGTCCGATGCGTTCGTCACCGCCGTCGGCTACCTCGCCTCGGACGAAGCCGCGCGCGAAAATCTTCCGCGCGAAGTGCCCTACCTGAAATCCGCCCGCGCCGTCGATGCGCTGACGGTCGAGATCGTCACCACCGAGCCGGTCGCCGCCTTTCCGCGCCACGCTAGCGCCGTCATGGCGGCCGAGCCCGGGGCCTGGCGCACGCTCGGCCGCGACGGCTTTGCGCGCGCGCCGGTCGGCACCGGCCCGTTCAAGGTCGAGAGCATGGAGGTCAATCGATGGTCATTGGCCGCCGTGCCGTCGTCGTGGCGCGCGCCCAGGGTCGAGCGGCTCGAATTCGTCGCCCTGCCCGACGCCACCGCCCGCGCCCAGGCTTTGGCGGCGGGACGCATCGACATCGCCATGACCCTCGGCCCCGACAGCGCCGGCATGATCGAAACTGCGGGCGGACGCCTGGCCGGGTTCGGCGGGCCGACCGTGGTCGCGGTCTCGTTCATGACGCTGAAAGGCGGGCCCCTCGCCGACGCCCGCGTGCGCCGCGCCCTGACGCACGCCATCGACCGCGAGAACCTCACTGGCACCATCCTCGGCGGCCATGCCGCCGCCACCAGCCAGCCGGCGCCGCGGCGGGCCCTCGGCTACGACCCCGCCATCGCG
>VGEM01000184.1 GCA_016869315.1 Alphaproteobacteria bacterium
TAATTCATCGCCCCACGCGGCGGCGTATCGGACCGATGCAATACCCGCGGGTCGACGTTTGCAGGTCCTGCCTGGTGATGAATCATCCGCCAGCGCGCACCTTCACGCACGAAGACATTGGTCGCCGCCAGAAAGTTGCGCCCGTTCAGGCACTCGACACAGGTAACGATGGCAACGTCGCCGTTGATCGCGGCCTCGGCCGCGAGCCCCTCGATCTTCGGCGCGCCGGCGTTGTCGAGAATACCGCGCCAACTGCCGAGCACGTCATCGCGACCACGCACCACCAGCCAGCCCGGATGAATGCAGGTGATGACCTTGTCGGTGCTCCACAACTCGGACATGGATTTCATGTCGCGATTAGTGAACGCCGCGTAGAAAGCCTGGTTGGCAAACAGCACTGTCTCTTGATCGCTCATCGTCCACCTCGCGCGGGGCAGAATTACTGGCGCCCTCCATCGTTTCGGGCTATCCCAGATGCCATCATGCAGGCGCCATCATGGCCGATCTGACCGGACCCGTCCAAATGCCCGCTGCGGGCAAACCAGCCAAGTACATCATCGTGCTGTTGCATGGTTACGGATCGAACGGTGACGACCTGATCGGCCTCGCGCCTTACTTTGCCCAGTCGCTCCCCGACGCCGCGTTCTATTCGCCGCACGCGCCAGAGCCTTGGGAAGGCAGCATGTTCGGAGGGCGCCAGTGGTTCAGCCTGAGGGGCTACGACCCGGAAGCGTTCCGCCGCGACCCCAAGAACATGGCCGGACTGGAAGAGACGTTCTTCGTCGGCGCCGCACGGTCGGCCGCCATTCTCAACCAGTTTCTCGATCGCCTCCTGGCCGAGCACAAACTCACATCGCGCCATCTGGCCCTGATCGGTTTTTCGCAGGGAACCATGATGGCGTTGCACACAGCCCCGCGCCGAAAGGATCCGATTGCCGGCGTCGTCGGATTTTCGGGCGCCATCGTGCGGGGCGAGGCTTTGGCAAAAGACGCTTTGTCGCGTCCGCCCTTTCTGCTGGTCCACGGCGACGCCGATCCGGTCGTGCCGGTCGTGGCCTTGGGCGAGGTTCAGACGGCGTTACAAGACGCCCGTATTCCGTTTCAATCGCATGTCGTGCCAGACTTGCAGCACGGCATCGATCCGTCAGGAGCAGCGCTGGCGGCGCAGTTCCTGCGTGAAAAATTGGCGTAAACTTCAAAACCATAGACGTCCGAACGACGACCGAACGATGGCCTAACGCGGGGAGAAACAGGAAATGCTGGGACCAATCATCGCCGTCACCATGACGGTGTCAGACCTGAAGCCGATCGAAGAGACCTATGGTACCTACCTTGGTTACAAAGTGATCGAGCGCGGCCAGGTCGCCGACGATCTCGCCAAAATGTGGGGCGCACCCAAGGCGGCCGGGCGGGCGTACATCACCATGCAGCCCGAAAGCGGCGCCAATTGCTTTTTGCGGTTTGTCGCGATCGATCCCTACCCCGACTATAAGACCCTCGCAACTTACGGCTGGAATTCGACCGAAATCCTGGTCACCGATGTCGACGCGGTTTACGAAAAGCTCAAGCAGTCGCCGTTCAAGATTGTCGGCACTCCGCGCAACCTGTCGTCGACCGACAAGATCAAGGCGATGCAGGTGATCGGGCCGGAAAAGGAACTGCTCTATCTCACGCAGATCAAGGACCTGGCCTTCGGCCTCGGCCAGGCCACGACGTTCGTTGACCGGCCGTTCATTGTCATCAACGGCGGACGCGACATCGCCGACCTCATCACGTTTTATCGCGACACGCTCAAGAACAAAGTGGCCGAGCCAATGCCCGTCAGGATGTCGGCGCTCAATGCCGTACGCGGATTCGATTCCGAGATGAAACACCCGCTTTCAACCGTCGACGTCGGCGGGCCGTTTCTGATCGAGATCGATCAATATCCGCCGGGCACCGTTGATCGGACGGTGCGCGACGGCGACCTGCCGCCCGGGACCGCCATCGTCACATTCGAAACACCGAGCCTCGCCAATGTGCCGGTACCCTTTGTCGGTGGCACTGTCGTTGGACAAGGCCGCCCCTACAACGGCCGCAAAGCCGCCGTGTTCCGTGGTCGATCGGGCGAGTTGCACGAAGTGGTCGAGGCGCCGCAATAGCGGGGCAACGTAAGGCGGATCAATACTGATCCGCCGCCGTTCGCTGATCGCCCATCTTGTCGAGGTCCTTGAACTGCCCGGGCACGTGGCGGCGCTGGGCTTCCTTCTTGATTCTCTGGCGTTCCTTTTCTCGCTTGCGCGCGTAGAGCAAGGCGCCAAGCACCGCGACACCCATCAGAATCCACGGGGTCAACAGCGAGATGCTTTTTTCGTCCTGCATCTGGCGCCTCACGTCAGCGCGGCATTCCGGCAGGTTTTTCTCGCAGGCTTCGCGCGCGCGCCGTTCCTGGCGCGAACGGAAAAACCCGAAATCAATCCCGTTATCGGGCATGATCTGCGCAGCGGCGGGCGCCGCCACAGCCGAGGCGGCAAACAAGGGAGCGAAGAAGGTCCGGCGGTTCATGGCACGGTCCTCACGGTTGTGATCGGGCAGTTGTCCGATCTATCTTAGCATACTTCTCAATATGGTGCGCGCAGGACAGCGTTCAATGGCATTTCAGGTCTTGAGACTGGATCATGTCGTCCTCAGGGTCGCCGATCGCGACCGCGCGCTGGCGTTTTATCGTGACATGTTGGGATGCCGGATTGAGCGCGACCGGCCCGACATCGGGCTCATACAGCTTCGTGCCGGCGAGTCGCAGATTGACCTCGTCTTCGGTAAGGGCTCCCCCGGCCTTCCCGACGCGGCCAACATGGATCACTTCTGTGTGCGAATTGATCCCTTTGACGAGTCGGCGATTCGCGCCCGTTTGGCGCGGCATGGCATCGCGTCTGGCCCGGTCGCGCAGCGATTCGGCGCCGATGGTACCGGCCCCTCCATGTACATCCATGATCCCGATGGCAACGTGATCGAGCTCAAGGGTCCGCCCACGCCACCGACGTGACGTGCTCCCCATGGACCGGAAGGCCGGTTTTTGCCAGAGTTGGGGCTTGAGCCCACGGAGGTGCCGCGCGCATGTCCGAGATTGAGCTGTTCAGTTTCCAGGCATGCCCCTTTGCCCAGCGCACCCGCATGGCGCTGATCGAGAAAGGGATCGGCTTCAAACTCACCGAAGTCGATCTCGTCAACAAGCCGGTATGGTTCAAGCAATTGTCGCCTCACGGCAAGGTGCCGCTGCTGCAGCACAACGGCGAGCTGATTTGCGAGAGTCGGATCATCAACGAGTATCTTGAAGAGGCGTTCCCGACCCCGGCCTTGATGCCGTCGTCGCCCCTCGCCCGCGCCCGGGCACGGATCTGGGCCGACTATTGCGACACATACTTTCTGCCATCGTTGTTCAAGGTCATGTCCGACCGCAAGCACCCCGACGAACAGAAGAAGAGCATCGTCGCCGTCGGCGACCGCTTGAGATTCATGGAACACGAGGGCCTTCGCAAACTGAGCGGGGGGCCCTATTGGCTGGGCGCGGAGGTCAGCCTGGTTGACTTGCAGTACATGCCGTTCATGGAGCGATTGCCCTGTTATACGACATTGTGGGGCGTCGCGATTCCGGACGACTGCACGCGCCTGAGACACTGGTTTGACGCGATGGCGGCGCGAGCAAGTCACAAGAACACCGTGACAAACATCGAGGATCACATGATCCGCTTCCGCCGGATGGCGCAAGCGGCGTAGCAAACCGAAGGGGCCCGCGCGGCCCCTTCATGCGTTTTGGGAGATGCGGTCAAGTGCTCAGTGCAGCGGCACAGGTTTGTTGCAATCACAACATTGAGGGGACGAGACCATGAGCGACACACACGACAAATCGCCTAAGGGTACGCGGATCGTGGCGCTGCTCGGGCCGCAATCGAGCGGCAAGACGACGCTGGTCGAAAGCATGTTGCTCGCTTCCGGGACGATCGCCAAGCGTGGCAAAGTCAACGACGGCAACACGGTTAGCGATACGTCGGCAGAGGCCCGTGCCCGCAAGATGTCGACCGAGCTGACGCCGGTCAGGATGAACTACCTGGGCGATGACTGGGTTCTGATCGACTGTCCTGGCGCCGTCGATCTGGTGCATGAATCGCATCAGGGCGCCATGATCGCCGACGCGGCGATTGTGGTGACCGACCCCGACCCGGCGCGAATGGTCGCCCTCGGGCCGATTTTTCGCTTCCTCGACGAACACAAGATCCCGCGCATTCTGTTCATCAACAAGATCGACGCGGCGCAGGGAACCGTCAAAGACCTGCTGGCGGCGGCGCAACCGCAGTCGTCGCGCCCTTTGGTGCTGCGCCACATCCCGATCATGAAGGGCCAGACCGTGTCGGGATACGTCGACCTGGTGGCCGAGCGCGCCTATCAGTACAAGCTCGACCAGCCGTCCGAGCGCGTGTCGATGGACGTGGCGCAAAACGCGGCCGCACCTGAAGCACGCCGCGAGATGCTCGAGAAACTGGCCGATTTCGACGACAAACTGCTTGAAAAACTGCTCGAGGATTCTCTTCCCGAGACGGGAGAGGTTTATCAACACCTCACCAAGGATTTCACCGAAAATCTCATCGTTCCCGTGCTGATTGGCGGCGCCGAGCATCAGCATGGCGTCACCCGCCTGCTCAAGGAAATGCGCCACGAGGTTCCGCCCGCGGCTGTGACGACGGCCAAGCGCGGCATTCCGGCCGGCAGTTTGGCAGGTCAAACGTTCAAGACGATTTACGCGCCCCACGTCGGCAAGATTTCGCTGATGCGGGTGTGGCGCGGATCGCTCAAGGACGGCGACACCCTTGGCGGCCATCGTGCGTCGAACCTGCAAGATGGCGCCGAACCGAAACTCGCAAAAGGCAAAGTGGCCGTGGTCGACACCGGAAACGTCGTCGCCCTGACCAAGATCGAAGTTGGCCACGCCGGCGACATTGCAACCAACGACGCCATTCAGAAGGCCAAACAATGGATCGAGCCGCCGCATGCGTTATTCTCGGTCGCAGTCTCGGCGAAAGACCGGAAGGACGACGTCAAACTCGGCGATTCGTTGCGGAAGATCTGCGACGAGGATCCATCACTCTCCATCACTCAGATCGCCGAAACATCCGAACTGATCCTGCGCGGTCAGGGTGACATTCACCTGTATATCGCCATCGAGCGACTCAAGCGCAAGTTCGACCTGGTGATCGAAACCAAACAGCCGCAGGTGCCCTACCGCGAAACCATCAAGAAAGGCGTCAACCAGCACGCGCGGCACAAGCGCCAATCGGGCGGGCACGGCCAGTTCGCCGATATCAAGGTCGAGATCAAACCGCTGCCGCGCGGCTCGGGTGTCACCTTCGGCGACACCATCGTCGGCGGCGTCGTGCCCAAGAATTTCATTCCAGCAGTCGAGGCCGGGGTGATGGACAACACGGTGCGGGGCCCGCTCGGATTCAAGGTGGTCGATGTGTCGGTCAATCTCTATGACGGCCAGTATCACGACGTCGACAGTTCCGATCAGGCCTTCCGCACGGTAGGGCGCATGGTCATGACGGAAGGTCTGCCGCAGTGCGAGCCCGTCTTGCTCGAGCCGATTTACGATGTCGCGGTCTACGTGCCGAACGAATTCACCTCCAAGGTTCAGCGCGCCGTCAATCAGCACCGCGCCCAGATTCTGGGATTCGACACACGAGAAGGCTGGAGCGGATGGGATGCGATCAAGGCCGCCATCCCGGAAGCCGAAATGCGAAATCTGATCACCGACATTCGCTCGATCTCGCAGGGCATCGGAACGTTTGAGGCCAAGTTCAGCCACTACCAGGAGCTCTCGGGGCGCGATGCAGATAAAGTCGTCCAGGCGCGGAAGGCCGCCCTTGGCGCGGCCCACGGTTGAGGCTATTTCGGCGGAATGACAACATCGCCCTCGGGCCCGGCCCGATTCCGCCAATGGCTGCGAAATAACCTGCCGAAATCGGCGCTGCTCCGCGTACCGATCGGCGTGCTGCTCGTCATCTTCGGCATCCTCGGCTTTCTGCCGGTGCTCGGGTTCTGGATGATCCCGCTTGGGCTCGCGGTGCTGGCGATCGACTTCCCGCCGGCGCGGCGTTGGGCCCGTCGCTTCACCGTCTTCATCGGCCGGCTCTGGCAGTGCGCCCGTTCTTACGTGTCGAACACCTAAGACCCTTTACGTGTCAGACACGTAAAGCGGCGTCGATGAGGTAGTTGGCGATGTCGGCGGGTTTGATCTTGGGGACCTTGGCGTCGCCCTCGGTCATGGCGCTTTGCACGACCAGTTGGGCTTCAATGTTGTGGATATTGACCTTGAAGATACCGCGATCACCCTTGATGCGAGGGTAGTAACCGGGATCGACCCGGCTCACGCGCTCGGCCATCTTGTCGAGCATTGGTGCTTCGTCGGCGACCTCGGCTTCCCTCTTGCCGATGACCGTCCAATCGTCCTGGCCCAGGTATTTGCGGCCATTGAGATCGGCAGCCGCGTCCGTCGCCTTGCCGTCAAACAGTCCAACCTTGAACAGGTTCTTGCTGATGCCGACGTCCGAGCCCCACTCCTGGAGCCCTTTACTCTTCGCCACAAAAACGAGGGCCATGCTCACCACCTTTGACGGGGTGAGCATGGCCCAAAACGAGGTTCGCTTGAAGCGTCGACTTAGAAATCGATGCTGGTGCGGACGCCGAACTGTCGCTTGTCCTGCGGGATCAGGATCACGCCCGACTTCGAGAAGTCGAATGGCGGAAAGCGGATCGTAAAGTCGGTGAAATCCTGACCGGCCACCCAACGCTTGGTGTCGAACAGGTTCGTGACGAAGAACTCGAACCGCGCGGTGTCGTCCTGAACGCCGATGCGGGCGTTGATCCGCGTCCACGGCTTCACCGTGGCGAGGTTGGTGGTGCCGGTGACATGGCGGCCGTTGTAGATGACGTCGCCGCGCACGAACCATTCGTAATCGCTGGTCAGCTCGGCCGTATAGGTCGAGGCGATGTTGCCCGACCACTTCGGGAACCGGCTGGCGCGATTGCCGGCCAGGCTGACGTTGGTATTGGGCGGCGCGCCCAATGTCGCGATATCGGCGCCGGTAACGGCGTTGAACCGTGTAAAGCGGTTCTTGTTGTAGGTCATCGCCGCTTGGATCGTCCAACCATCGACCGGCACAATCGTACCGTCGAACTCGACACCGCTCAGCTTCGAGCTACCCGCCGCGAATACCGGGAAGAAGTTGG
>VGEM01000185.1 GCA_016869315.1 Alphaproteobacteria bacterium
TGAGGGCAGCGATCCTGCGATCAACTTCGGCAAACGACTTGGCGGGAGCGAAAATGCCGGCCCTGCGGATTTGACGCGCGCTTGGGTGTCGGGAATGTCCCGGTATCATTTGCTGCCGTTGCCGCCAATCTGAGTGGTGCATCACGAAATTGCAGCCCGCGCCGGAACTGCACGGGGATGGAGCGGGCGCGGTGTAATCCTACTTCGCGACTTCGGCAGCGCAATCTGGGAGTTGGGCAATCAGCCCTTGCGCCTTTGCGGTCCGGTAAATGTCGAAGTCTGATACCATCGGCGACCATGAATGGCGCGGTCAAACTCGCAGACTATACCGAAGGACAGGTCCTAGTCGCGTGCGCAAAATGCGAACGCCGAGGGCGATATCGGCTTGCGGGCCTGATTGATCGCTTCGGAGCGGATTTCGGATTGCCGGATCTGCTGCGTGAGTTGTCGCACAACTGCCCCAAGTGGTCGGGCTGGGACCGGTGCGGCGCCGTGTATCCGGAACTGCAACGCTGCTGGTCGAAAATCTAACCTTAAACTAACATTGGACACAGGCCGCTCGGCGGGGGCCGGTCAAACCGCGATGGCGACGGTCGTCGATGCTGGACGAGCTGGTCGACCAGTATTGTGACGAGCTTGAAGAAGTGGCGAAGCGGGCAGACTAACAATGGAGGGCGTGATGCGTGCGACCTTGATTGCGTTGCTGATGTCCGGGTGGGCGTTCGCTGCGGCAGCCGACACGCTCGACGATGCGGAGACCGCCTACAATCGCGGAGATTATGAAACTGCGATCCGGCTTTGGCGCCCTTTGGCGGACCAGGGCAATGCCGGCGCCCAGTTCAATCTTGGTTACATGTACGCCAACGGCAAGGGCGTCACGGATTACGACGCCGAGGCGGTGAAGTTGTACCGCAAGGCCGCCGACCAGGGCGATGCCGCCGCCCAGTACAATCTCGGTTACATGTACGCCAACGGTCAAGGTGTCCCGCAAAATGATGTTCAGGCGTACATGTGGTTCAATCTCGCCGCTGCACAGGGCAACGCTAATGCGGAAGAAGCCAAGGAGATTGTTGCAAAGAGAATGACGCGGGAGCAAATCGCCGAGGCTCAGAAACTGTCGGCTGCTTGGAAACCCGTAAGGAGCAAATGAAGCTCCGTCGGTAGACAGGCTGAAACCCGCAAATCCCGTGGAGTATGAATCGGCGCGGTCATTGTCCCCTGATCGGCGCCGAGAGGCGACCCCGGCTTCAGCCACCATCTTTCCCACGGCGGAGCGTTGACCGCCATCAATGCGCGACGCTGCGGCAGAGTTGGAAAGAACGTCAGCCCCGCCGTCGTTCTCGCGGATGAACTCGACGCCTGCCTATTCTCGAGCCCCGTATTACCGGTCAAACTGCGTTACAATCGTGTGCGTGGCTAGGCTGATCCCCGAACATCGCGTTCCGCACGCGACCGTCGCGCGTCACCTTGCGGGCACCGGCGGAGGTGCGATTTTGGTCAAGGGTTCCGGACACCTCTCGCGAGAGTTCGAGGAAATCGCCAGCGCCGCACGCGAGAAACAGCTCGCCCAGGGAACGCGCCTCGTTGAAACAGGGAACGACGATGGAAATGAGATGTGGCAATTGGACTGTCAT
Organism: Alphaproteobacteria bacterium; assembly: GCA_016869315.1. Classification (GTDB taxonomy): domain Bacteria; phylum Pseudomonadota; class Alphaproteobacteria; order Rhodospirillales; family Rhodospirillaceae; genus VGEM01. The sequence goes on from VGEM01000185.1 coordinate 1,635, forward strand.
TGAACATGGCCAGTAGAGGTCTTGGCGCTCCCAATGGGATTCGAACCCATGTTTCAGCCTTGAGAGGGCCGAAAGAGAGACGTTGCTGGACAGTCCTGGATTGCGGGAACGCTAGGAATTGCTGGTTTTGGCTTCATTTTCGTCCTCCTCCGTCCGGTTGAGTCCATCCACGTTTATGCCGTATATTTGCCGTACGTTTGTCGACCCGCAGATTTGACTCAGGAACGCTATCATGGCCCGGACGGCACGCGATACCCGCCTTGAGACCAGAACCGCGCGTACGGGCCTTAAGACGCGACGTGAACCCTATTGGCGGACGATCCACGAAGGACTTGCGATTGGATATCGCAAGGGACGGCGTGGCGGGTTCTGGATCGCGCGACTGTACGACACCGAGCATGGCCGGCGCTTCAAGTCGCTTGGCATTGCCGATGACATCGCTGACGCGAACGGCACGACGGTTCTCGACTTCAGGCAGGCGCAGGAAGAGGCGCGCGGGTTCGAGAAGGATCAGCGGCGGATTGACCGCGGACTCGACCCCAGGACCGGCCGGCCGATCGGCGAGGCGCCCGAGCACTACTCGGTGCGGAACGCGATCGACGACTACCAGGCCGCCAACGCGCATCGCGGGCAGGCATTCAAGGAATCCAGATATCGGATCGAGGCCGACATTCTGCCGGTGCTGGGCGACGTCGAGCTTGCCAAGCTGACGACGCGGCGGATTTCGGATTGGCACCGGAACCTGTCCATGCGCCCCGCACGACGTCGGACACGGCGAGGCGAGGCGGCCAAGTTCGCGACTGCACCGAAGTCGTCCGACGACAAGCGCCAACGTCAGGCGAGCGCCAATCGCACGCTAACGATCCTCAAAGCCGCTTTGAACCAGGCGTTCAAGGATGGCAAGGCGGCGGCTGATGACACATGGCGAAGAGTGCGGCCGTTCCCGAATGTCGATGCCGCGGTGGTGCGGTTTCTGTCGGCCGACGAGTGCGTGCGGCTGGTCAATCGGTGCGAGAAGGGGATGCGGCGCCTGGTCCAGGCCGCCATCCTGACCGGCTGCCGATATGCCGAGCTCACCGGTCTGGCCGTCACCGACATCAACCTTGAGGCCAACACGCTGACGGTGAGGACCAGCAAGTCGGGCAAGCCGCGGCACGTCGTGCTGACCGACGAAGCGGCACAGTTCTTCAAGGCCGAGACCGCCGGCAAGCCGCCCGATGCGCGCGTGTTCCTGAAATCCGATGGCACGGTGTGGGGCAGGGGCCATCAGCAACGGCCGCTCGTCATCGCCTGCCGAGAGGCGAAGATCACGCCCGCGATCAATTTTCACATCCTGCGGCACGTCCACGGTAGCGCGCTCGCCATGAAAGGTGTGCCGTTCGGCGTCATCGCCAAGCAGCTCGGTCACGCCGACACGCGCATGACCGAGAAGCACTACGCGCATCTGGCGCCCAACTACGTCGCCGACACGATCCGCTCCAACTTCCCGACGCTGGGCATCGTCACCGCCGGCAAGGTCGAGCCGATCGGCGCGCGGCGACGGTCAAGAATGCAGTGATGGCTGCATGATCATGAAGCGAAAACGAGTCGCAAAAGGCCATGAACAGCGCCGTGAGCTGGACGTTTTTTTGGCTGATGGTAAATCGTTCGATCAGAATAAACTTCGCAGCGACCTCGAAGTTGAAATTGAGCGAACCCCAATCTTAAAGAGATTCGACACCAAGAAATTGGCGTATCTTGCGACTGTGGCGCTCCAATACTGGGCGCCCAACGCGCCACCTTTGCCAACAACTCAATCGAGGGGGCGCCCATCTGTACCGGCTCGCCTCAGGATGCTTACCAACGGCCTCCATGTTGCTTGGCTGTCCGCGACGGATCAAACACCACCTAAATGGGTGAGACCATCGTCTATAGGATATCTCGGTAAGGGTCCGTTTATCGAATTCGTGAAAATTGTTTTCGAGAAAGCACGCATTCCTGCGCGTGCTATCACCGCAGTCAGAGCATTTGAGCGTAACGCACGTGAAATCGACAGGCGTTCCAATAGAAAGCAGGTCGCGCATCCCCGAATCATGACATGTTCCGGGCGGATAACTCTTGCCGAGACGGAGCAACAACGTCGGCAATTGATTAGGCGTGGCTTCGTTCCATTTCATTCTTAAACCGTGAATCCTGCCATTTATTGTGACTGCGGTCGCAGACGTCACCAGATATCGATGTGCCAGGCTGGACATAGGAGGTCCCCGCAATGGCACCAAGGAAAAACCGAGAAGTCGTCAAATCCCGCGCGCAGACATCGTCAAGGACGAAACCGATCGCCGTAGGCATTCTTCAGGCCTGTGACCTGGTCGGTCTTCGGCGTTCGAGCCTCTACCAGGAAATTGGTGCGGGCCGCATCCGCGCAATAAAGTCTGGCCGACGAACGCTGGTGCCGATCGCTTCGTTGGAACACTGGATCGCAACTCGACCCGAATTCAGGCAGGCGGGCCAACGATGATGGGTACATTGTACCTCATCCATTGGATCGCCTTCTGCTGCCCGGTCTTCTACGACGCTGCCGCGGTTCTTTCCGGGATCAAACCTCACCGGTACCGCGCCAGCGCACCGAGCGCATTTCTTTAATAGCAATCGCCCAGCATCTAAGGCAGCCCCATGCCCGAACTCGACTTCGTATTCGATCCGTCGAAAGTACCAGACCGCGTGCGGTGGAAGCAGCTCGACCGGCAGAGCCTGCCATCGCCACTCGTCTATCTGGGCCAACAGGACATTCGGATAGCAAGGGTTCGTGGCGAGTGGATCAGCGTGTTTTGCCCGCTGCATAAGGGTGGGCGCGAACGAAAGCCTTCGATGTCCGTGAACGTCAGTGACGGCCATTTCAGGTGTCACGCATGCGGGCAGAAGGGTCGCGACATAATCGCGTTGCACCGCTTGATCAATCCGAGCCTCGGCTTCCGCGAGGCCGTCTTGGACCTCGGAGGGTGTTTCCATGACTGAAACCCTCGAACAGGCCGTGACGCGACTGTGCCGGGTGCAGCTTGCCCTTGGATTTCAACTCGTCGCAATTCATCCGTATGGCAACACGCGCGGCGAACCGCTCTATTGGAAAATCCGCCTCAAACATAAGAACGGCGAAAAATGGATTCGTCCCGTTCACTTCGACGGCGAACGCTACGTGATGAAGGAACCCGAGCATCCATCGTCGGGAAAGCTGCTGTATGCATTGGACCGGATCAAATCAAACCCTGCAGCCGCCGTTTGGGTCGTCGAGGGCGAGCAGAAGGCCGACGCTCTGAACGGGCTGGGCTTGATTGCAACGACGTCCGGCAGCGCGACAAGCGCAAACGGCGCTGATTGGCGTCCACTGTCAGGTCGAAACATCATCATCTGGCCAGATCATGACGATCCTGGTCTGAGCTACGCCGCCGATGTCACCCGAATCTTGAGCAAAATTGGTTGCCGCGTTGAACAACTGGACGTGGCCCAACTTGGACTTGATACCAGCGGCGACGTTGTCGATTGGTTGAAGCTTCATCCCACTGCGAAGGGCACAGACATCGAATCTCTTCCGCGTCGCACTTCAACACCGGCCACGGAACAATACATCGACAAGACCGAATCACTGCAACCGTTGACCAGCGGCACCGTTGTCGAATTGCTTTGCGCGTCGACGGTGACGCCGAGGCCAATCGACTGGATTTGGGATGGATGGCTGTCCGGCGGAAAACTCCATATCCTCGGCGGAAACGCAGGGACCGGAAAAACAACTATCGCCTTGGCCCTCGCCGCGATCATCACGACTGGAGGCCAGTGGCCGGACGGAACCAAATCATCGGTGGGCGACGTATTGATTTGGTCCGGCGAAGACGACGCGGAAGACAGTCTTGTTCCTCGATTGATTGCCTGTGGCGCGGACCTATCGCGCGTTCATTTCGTTTCATCCGCCACCGAGTCGAAAAAGAAGCGCTCATTCGACCCGGCGAGGGACATTCCTGCTTTGGCTGCCAAGATTGAGAATCTGCGGAATCTGAGACTACTGATTATCGATCCGGTGGTATCTGCAGTGGTTCGCGACAGTCACAAAAATGCCGATGTTCGGCAAGGCCTGCAGCCACTGGTTAATCTTGGGATCAGGGCAAGGTGTGCCGTCCTCGGCATTACACATTATTCCAAGGCGACAAGTGGTCTTGAGCCGCTCGAACGGATCACGGGAAGCCTTGCATTCGGTGCGGTGCCCCGCATCGTCATGGGCACAGTTCAATCGAAGGACCAGGGCTGCAAGCGTCGGTTCGTGCGGATCAAGAGCAACGTCGGTCCCGATGGCGACGGATTCGAATACGACCTGGACCGCAAGGAGATTCCCAACTGCACCAGCGTGGTCGGTCAATTTGTAGTATGGGGTCAAAAGATTGAGGGCACGGCATCGAAACTCGTCAACGACTTGGAGATACCTGACAGTCCAGCCGCTGCGAGCACATCTTCACGCGACGCGGCCAAGCATTTCCTGATTCGTCTGTTGAGCAAGGGGGCTTTGACGACAACCGAGGTGGAAACGGAAGCTAAGGACGCCGGGTTCGCCCAGGCCACGGTTCGGCGTGCCAAAGACGACCTCGGAATAAAGCCCTTCAAAGGGTTAGGCGCGGGCGCCCCTTGGTACTGGCAACTTCCAGGAACCGACGCCAACCCCCAAGTTGATCCAAAGATTCTCAGTGACGCCATAGATGATCACCCGGAATCCGAGAGCACCTTTGATGCCGATGAGCATCTTAGTGACCCTGAACAATCTTCGAGGACCGCAACAGAGGATGCTGCCACGACAGGATAGCCATCAAAGGTGCTCAAGAGAGTCAAAGATGCTCAAGGAAAACCCTGAGCGCCTTTGGTACGAATGAGCACCTTAGTCGTGCCCCAGGGTATGGGTTGCGCATTGCGTTTGATCCGCCACCTCTCATACTATTAATAACTGTCCCTGCTTCGCCCTGATCTGAGGCATCTGTCATGCCTGTTTCAACCACCTCTTGGAAACCCGGCCATTCCGGAAACCCCGGTGGCCGTCCGCGTGTCGTCGAAGCAGTCCGCGACATTGCGCGTGAATCAACAACCTTGGCGGTCGAAACTTTGCGCCAGATTTGCGCCGACGCCGAAGCGCCCCACGCTGCCCGCGTCAGCGCCGCTTCCGCGTTGCTGGATCGGGGATGGGGCAGGCCGATGCAGGGGCATGCCGTCATGGCGGTTACTCAGCAGCGCTCGCTTGTGGAAATGTCCGACGCCGAGTTGCTGCAGCTGATTCAGGAAAAGACCCAAGCCAATGCCGACACGCGATCAATCACGTGATCGCGTGCACCGAGCGGCAACGGTGATCGCCCACGCCCGCTACGTCGTCTTCCAGATGGCCGAGGTTGCCGTGCCGCGCGATCTATTCCGGCGTTTCCTCAACATGATCGACGATCTGCGACCACGAGAGCCGGCACCATGCTGACGGCAGGAAGCGACCGCACGAAGCCGGCGACCGGCGCCAACCAGGTGTGGACCTACGACTTTGTGTTCGACCGCAGCGCCAACGGTCAGCAGCTCAAGTGCCTGACCATCGCCGACGAGTGGACCAAGGAAGGCTTGGCGATCGA
>VGEM01000186.1 GCA_016869315.1 Alphaproteobacteria bacterium
TTTTTGTCTCATCTTCGTCTCCCCTTCGGGACTACGATGAGCCAAAAACCCTCCGATCCTCAATTACCTAAAACAGGCCAACTTGTGCTGACGGGGTACAAGACGAAAAAAGAATCACTTGCCCGGCCTAGCCCCCGCCGATCGATCTATTTTGAATGTTAGCTTGGTTACAAGATTTGCACCAGCAGCCGATCGCCGTCTTGGCGGCCTGCTATCCCGAGTAAAACGCGGCGGGCTGGTCAGGTGGTACGCGCGAACCCATTGCTATCATTCCGCTTGCCGAAAAATATTGAAAAAATTTTTGGACGCATTCGAGCGACCGCACGAACCCGATTAGCGCGGGCGGGGGTCTCTGGTGAAAGTGCCTGGGTGGGGGTGTCGCAAACTGCTATCCTCGGGCTGAAATTCTGCGTTGGTCACCCCAAGCCGAGCGACTCAGCATGCCAAAACGAATCAAGTTTCCAACAGAAACGACCGCAGTCGGCGTCCAGTACGTCATCCCTGGTGCCGAGCGCACGGTCTTGAAGAAAACAAAACGCCCGCGTTATGCCGCCGACGGCGACCAGCTCGTGCTGCCTGGCGCTGAACGCATCAGCACCGGTCTGCTGCTGGCCCGCAGATGGAATCAGCCTCTCAAACCACGTGTGGGCCAGATCAGCTTGAACGGCACAGGACTTTTCGGCTCATCGCGTCGGTGAAAAGAGTTCCATCGCTCGTCGCCGGCATGTGAATCGGCTTCGAACCGGACCCCCTCATGAATGCACCACAACGCCCAGACTTGCATGAAGAATTGACTGATTAGGTGGGGCCCCAGTCGGCGCCGATAAGGACCCCGCAGAATCGCCATCTTCCTTCGTTTCTTCAGCGCCTTACTTCGTATACTGACGGGGTCCCAGTACGAAGCCGATTCACAGTGCCATCGACAGAAGGTGTACCGGGGCCAATTAGGGCCACACCTTCAATCCTCAGTTACGCATCGATGCGTTCGTTTCGGAACCGGAAGGTACCAATCGGCTTGAATGGGATATTTCGAGAATTTTCTAAGACTGTTGCAAAGCTTCGGATCATCATTCGCTCTAGCGCTACCCGAAACGGTGCGGCTTCCGGCGGCAGCAAATCGTAACGGTAATAGTCCCAATCCTTGATAACTGGATGGCCCTGGCGGAACCGCTTTACCAAGTCTTCGGTTTCACCAACATACAGCGCGGAATTTTTCGTATCGATTAGTGTGTAAATTACGTTTCGGGCGCCTAATTCGGTTTCAAATTCAGCTCGCGGCCTCCAATCCTGTTTATGAATCCGAAAACCTGCCTTCCCTCCAACCTCGTCGTCGATCTGCCGGATAATCGGAGATTGGGTTAGGCGCTTAAAAAGTTCCGGGAACATCGGAGCGTGTGTGAGTGTGCTGCGAGATGAAACGTTTTTTCAGCCGAATTGAATTCGATATCCAGGAATTCCCAAAACGGAATTTCCTTTTCGAGCTCGCCAACGTTTCCGCGGAGGCGACTTTCGAGATCGCGCATGTAACTCATCAAAAACACTTGTTCGAGAAGCGCGCGTAACGCCTCCTCGAAAAACAGGCGATAAACGCGCGTCTTTCTAATTTCGGGTTTTGTGCAGGTTACCCAACCGGCAAAGTCGCGACCTTGAAACTTCAGGATGACTTGGGAACTCTCATCGCGTTTTCCTCTTATCCCTGGAAACACGCGGTCGAGTTCCCACATGCGCGCGGCCCAGTTTGGAATTGTTGTGCCTGCATCACGGAAAATAGAATTGTCGACTTTCCTGCGCCAAAGCGGGAATTCAATATCAGCTCGCTCAATCCGCTTCGATCTCGTTCCTGCTTCACTCATCCCGGCCCCCTATCCACACTAAGATAGCTTGGAGGGAATTTGGTGAACGAATTTCTCCCAAATGCTTCCAAATTGATTCCAAATTTTTTGCGTGCAGAATTCCAAATTGATTCTTCACTGTTAATTTATTGAAAATAATAGGGGAAATGGTGGGCGCACCAGGACTCGAACCTGGGACCCGCTGAATAAGAGGGTATCGTTCCTTCGCCCTTTATACCAAGACACGGAGATGTTGACTCTCGTGCGACGACGAGACACTCAATCGTCATGCCGCGATTCATTCGCGGCATCCAGAGGTTTTCGTTTGCCGCAACAAGAAGATAACTCTGGACCCCGCGGAAGAGCCGCGGGGTGACAGCTGAGTGATGGGATCGGTCATCATTTCTGGTGGTTGGTATTAGCCGATAACCGCCACTATCCGTGGCCTTATATTGGACACTTATTGGACACAAAGCCCATATAAGACCGGGAATCTGAACTAAGCCATTGAAATTATTGGCGTCCCCACGGGGATTCGAACCCCGGTTACCGCCGTGAAAGGGCGATGTCCTAGGCCACTAGACGATGGGGACGTCGGGCTGGGCGGGCGCTGATCGGGGCCCGCCGCAGAGGGACCGTGAAGGCCGCCGGGTGATACCCGAGCCTCCGCCCGAAGACAAGTCGGCCCGAAACCTAACCCGGGAACCCCAGTTGCGCCGGGATATCTGGCCCGTTGTCGCCCCCCCCCACCGCGCTGTAAATACGGGCCCATCATGTCCGCCTCAAGTGCCAGCGCTGGTGCCGCATCGCTCAAGGTCCGGGTCCGTCCCGCGACCGAGGAAGACATTCCAGCGATTCAGGAAATCTACGCCCACTATGTCCTCACCACCTCGGCATCGTTCGAGGAAGAGGCGCCGACCGTCGCTGAAATGACGGCCCGCTTGCAGCGCATTCAGTCGCGCGGCATGCCCTATCTGGTGGCGGTCCATAAGAACCGGGTGGTTGGCTACGCCTACGGCGGGGCCTATCGCGAGCGCTCCGCCTACCGCTACACCATCGAGGATTCGATCTACATCGCCCCCGATATGCTGGGCCGCGGTGTCGGCAATTCGCTGATGGAACCGTTGATCCAGAAATGCACGGCGCTTGGCTACCGCCAGATGATCGCCGTGATCGGCGACAGCGCCAACGCCGCCTCGATCGCGCTGCACAGCCGGCATGGATTTGCAGTGATCGGCGCGCTGCGCTCGAGCGGGTTCAAGTTCGGCCGCTGGTCGGACGCGGTGTTGATGCAGCGCCCGCTCGGCGAGGGCGACACCACGCTGCCAAAGCGCGACGTGTCGGGCCGTAAAGCAAAACGGGCCCGGTAATCCCGAGCCCGTTTTGAAGTTTTCAGATCGATCCAAACACTACTGGAGCTTCACCTTATCGGCCACTAGCGCGGTGAGGTCGAAGTAGGTGGTGTCGCGGTTCTTCGCGCAGTTGCTGGCGATGGCGCCGGTCAGCATCGGCTTGTTCTCCATCGGGATCACCATGTTGGGCTGGGCCACGTTCTTGAAACCCTGAATGAAGGCGAACGCCCACAGCTCGGCGAGGTCAGCCTTCATGCCGTCGGCGGCCGAGCCGCCTTTGGCATCGACATGATTACCGCAGGTATAGGACTGCGGATTGAAATCGGTCGCGGCCATCGCCGGCAGTTTACGCGCGTCGGACCCGATTGCCTGCATCGACACCGTCAGGATCGAGGTCTGCGGGTACTCGCGGCACTTTGAAAGGATCGAGGACTGCAGTTTTGTGCCGGCTTCGGCGTCGTCGACGATCTCAAGGTTGCCCTTGGCCTTGTAGTAGCCCGACAAGTAGCCGGTGATCCAAATCTTGGCGAGGCCCGCCTGGGCCTTGCCCGACGAATTCTCGCCCTGGCCGTTGGTGTACTGCAGGCAGGTGAAGGCCGAGCCGTCGAACTCGCCCTGCTGGGCCTGAGCGGTGCCCGCCAGGCCGAGTGCCAGCGCACAGCCGACGGCAAGTGTCCTCAACATCATGTCGTGATCCCCTTTGTCTGTGGCGCGGTTCGGCGGGTCGATCCCGATCGCGGCGCGCGCAAGTAGATCGAAATTCGCACGCCATCCCGGGTCCGTCAACGACGCCGCCGCGACAAAAAGGCGGCAAAATCATGGGCTTGTGGCAGGATCATGCCGCGAACGCGGCATCCTCGATCAGCATCTGAACATCGCTTCGGCCCTGCCAATTGTCGGGCCGAATCTGGCCGGCAAGATGCACGGCACGGCCGCCTGCATTGAGAAGGCCGACACCGAGATCGGAGTCGGCGCTCCTGAAAGCGATCGCCTTCAAACGACCACCGCCGCGGCCAGACAAAATGCATCGCACATGGCCTGATCCAACAATGTCGGCGCGGACGACATTGGCGTCGATCACCGCAAATTTCGGCTCATCGTTGCCCGACCCGAAGGGCCCGAGCGCCTCAAGATCGGCAACCATCGCGGGATTGACGGAACCGACACGGAGCACGCCATCAAGCAGCGTCTCGTTGACGAACGGCTGCGCGGCCTGACGCGCAACCGCATCATTGATAAACGTCCGCAAGGCACCGAGTTTGTCCTCGGTAACGGTGAAGCCTGCCGCCATGGGATGGCCGCCGCCGTTGACCAACAGCCCCGCCTCGCGCGCGGCCAGCACCGCACGGCCAAGATCGACGCAGGCAATGGAACGGCCCGAGCCCTTGGCCATGCCGCCATCGATGGCGACAACGCAGCACGGTTTGCCGTAACGCTCCTTGAGGCGCGAGGCGACGATGCCAATCACACCGGCATGCCACGCAGCACCGGCCGCGACGATCACCGTGTCTTTGTCGCGCCCCTCGCCTTCAACCTGCTCGATCGCTTGCGCCAGCACGGCGGCTTCGATTTCCTGGCGCGTCCGGTTGAGCTCATCAAGTCGAACGGCCAGTGCCGCCGCTTCCCCCGCGTCCTCAGTCGTCATCAGGCGCACGCCGAGATCAGGCTCGCTGATACGACCCCCGGCATTGACCCGCGGCCCGAGAATGTATCCGAGATGATAGGCGGTCGGCGCACTGTCGACGCGGGCGGTCTTCAGTAATGCCGCAAGCCCTATATTTTCGCCGCGGCGCAGAATGCCGAGGCCCTGCGTCACCAGCGCGCGATTGACGCCCGTCAACGGCACAACATCGGCCACGGTGCCGAGCGCGACCAGATCGAGCCATTGACGTAGATCGGGCTCGGCAATGTTCGACTTCGCATACCAACCTTGCTCCCGGAGGGCACGGTTGATGGCAACCACCACCATGAACGTGACGCCAACAGCGGCGAGTTGACCTTGACGGCTGGTGTCGTCGAGGCGGTTGGGATTGACCACGGCAGCTGCCGCCGGAAGGCGTGGCTCGGCCTTGTGATGATCGACAACGATCACGTCGAGCCCCACATCGCGCGCGCCATCCAATGGCTCGAAGGCGGTGATGCCGCAGTCGACGGTGATGACAACTTTCGCGCCACGGCCCGCCAACATGCGCATGGCGGCGGCGTTGGGACCATACCCTTCCTTGGCGCGATCGGGGATGTAGACATCGATTTCGATGCCGATGGCACGGAAGAAGCGTTTCAGCACGGCCGACGACGTACCGCCATCGACATCATAGTCGCCAAACACGGCGATTTTCTCGCCCGACTGAATGGCGGATACGACACGGGCCACGGCGGCGTCCATGTCGGCAAACACGGAAGGATCCGGCATGAGGGCCCGCAGCGTCGGGCGCAAGAAAGTTTCAGCGTGCTCGGGCGCGATACCGCGCATCGCAAGAATGCGGGCAAGCGAGTCGGGCACGCCGAACAGCCGCATCAACTCGGTGACGTGGGTTTCGTCCGCAGGCCTGAGCGCCCAGCGCCGGCCCAACAGTGAGCGCTCGACCAACGGCGCGGTCATGGCTGCGCCCCGTCAAGAAACGGTCTGATGTGGGCCATCATTTCCTCTGGCGCCACCTGCCAGGCCATCGATCCAGCCCTTGGTTGTGCGACGACCCTGACGTTCTTGATCAGCTCAGGCGTGCGCTTGGTGGCCATACTCCGTGCATTGGGGTTCAGGAATAGCAGCACAGGTTGGCCCAACTGAGGCAAGACATCTTCCGCCGGATACGCGGCAGCCGCACGTTCGGCATCTGCCCAGCGGGCGCCGGGCGACAGGCTGTCGATAAAGGCATTGATATGTGGCGCCAAGGGCTCATCGCCGCGCTGGGCCAGCACCTCATCCAGACGCCGACGAATGTAGGCGCCGCCGGAATCGGCCCGCTGCTCGGCCTCGATCCGGTCGATTTCCAAGGCCATGCCGCTCCGCTCTGCCGCTGTGAACGCCGGCACGCCCGAGATAACCATCCTGCGTACGGTCGTCGGAAACCGCGATGCCAATTCGATGGCGATCAAGGCGCCGGTCGCGCTGCCGATCAGATCGAGCCTCACCCGGGCCGGATCCATCTCAACTTTCGACATCGCCGCCGTCAACGAATCGGCCAATCCGCCAAGGTCGAGCGGCAATGACGGCGGTTCGGAATCGCCGTAGCCAGGCGAATCGAACGCGACCACACGACGATCGGCGGCAAGCAAAGGCATCACCGCCTCAAACATGCGGCTCGATCCCGGCGTGAAATGGAAACAAGCGACGGGCGGCTTGGCGTCGCGTTCGGCCCCGGGCGATGCGACCCTCGCGTGAACCTGCCCAGACGGTGCGTCGACGAACACGCGACGAATGGCAACTTCGGCACGCGACGGCACCGCCAACACAACGATGGCCGACCCAGCGGCCGCGATAAGAGATCTGCGGGACGCGGCGCCCGCTCGGATCACTTCGTATCACCCTCGAAGCGATGATGCGCCTAGCGCACGGTGCCGGACTTCGAACGCATCACCAGCGAATGCGTAATAGCGCCTCCGGGGAACCGCCGCACGCCCTTCAGCATGGCGCCATTTGTCACCCCCGTGGCGGCGAACATGACGTTGCCCTTGGCCATCTCCATCATGCCGTACTTCTTGTTGAGGTCGCTGATGCCCCACTTGCGGGCGCGGGCCTTCTCATCGTCGTTCCGGAACAGCAGACGACCCTGCATCTGGCCGCCAATACAGCGGAGCGCCGCCGCCGCGAGTACGCCCTCCGGCGCGCCGCCCGAACCCATGTAGATATCGACGCCCGAATCCGGCTGCGCCGTCGCGATCACGCCCGAGACGTCGCCGTCCGAGATCAACATGATGCGGGCACCCGAGGCGCGGACTTTTGTGATCAGATCGGCATGGCGCGGCCGATCGAGAATACAGACCAACAGGTCCGACACCTTGCAGCCCTTGGCCTTGGCGAGGTGGTTCAGGTTTTCGCCCGGGGTGCGATCGAGATCGACGACACCG